>NZ_JBHYKH010000257.1:0-6449 GCF_042741275.1 Streptomyces sp. NPDC058964 | reverse complement strand
GGCGGACGGGCGCGGCGGCCCCCGGCCACGGTGACGGTGCCGGCGCGGGCATGAGCCACACGGAGGCCCCGCGGGGCACCGCCCCGTGCCCCGCTACTCGGCCGAGTCCGGCTGGATGTTCCACCCGGCGATCACCGGTCGCTCGTGTTCCGTCCCCAGGTGGCACAGCGCGCCGGTGGCCAGCTGGAACAGCGCTCCGTGGGACGGATGCAGGCCGAGGCGGCGGGCGGTGAGGACGCGCAGGAAGTGGCCGTGTGCGATGAGGAGGGCGTCGCCGTCGGTGTCGGCCATGGCCGCGTCCACCTCGGCCAGGACGCGGTCGGCGCGTTCCCCGACCTGCGCCGCGGTCTCCCCGGGGTGCTCCGGCGGCCCCGGCGCGACCCCGTCCCTGAACAGGAACCAGCCCGGCCGGCTGCGGTGGATCTCGGCGGTCGTCACGCCCTCGTAGCCGCCGTAGTCCCATTCCCGCAGGTCGGCGTCGACGCGCGCGTCCGGGACGCCGATGAGCTCGGCGGTCTCCCGCGCCCGCTCGAGCGGGCTGACGAACGCGGCCCCGATCCGGTGGGAGCGGATCAACGGCATCAGCCGGCGCGCCTGCTCCCGCCCGTGCTCGGTGAGCGGTACGTCCGTGCAGCCGGTGTGCCGCCCGGACCGTGACCACTCGGTCTCACCGTGCCGGACGAGAAAGATGTCAGCCACGCCCGCGCCCTTCCCGCTCGCCTCCCGGTACGGTGCCACACGGTCACGGTGGCGTGCAGGGCGGACTGGGCCGGACGGCCGTACCGGGCCGTCCGGCTTCCGCATCGGCCCGGCTACTGCCGATAGCCGCTCAGGAACCGTCCGATCCGCCCGATGGCCGCCTCCAGATCGTCCGCGTGCGGAAGCGTCAGGATCCGGAAGTGGTCCGGGGCGGGCCAGTTGAAGCCCGTACCCTGGACGACCTGGATCTTCTCGCGCAGCAGCAGGTCCAGGACGAACTTCTCGTCGTCGTGGATCGGGTGCACCTTGGGGTCGATGCGCGGGAACGCGTACAGGGCGCCCTTCGGCTTCACGCACGACACCCCCGGGATCTCGTTGAGCTTCTCCCAGGCCACATTGCGCTGCTCGTGCAACCTCCCGCCCGGTGAGGTGAGTTCGCGGATGGACTGGCGGCCGCCGAGCGCGGCCTGGATGGCGTACTGGGCGGGCGCGTTGGCGCACAGGCGCATGGAGGCCAGCATGGTGAGGCCCTCCAGGTAGTTCTTCGCGTGCTGCTTCGGGCCGGTCACCACCAGCCAGCCGGAGCGGAAGCCCGCCACCCGGTACGTCTTCGACAGGCCGCAGAAGGTCAGGACGACCAGGTCGGGGGCGAGGGCGGCGGCCGAGTGGTGGACGGCGTCGTCGTAGAGGATCTGGTCGTAGATCTCGTCGGCGAAGACCATCAGTCCGTGACGGCGGGCCAGGTCGAGGATGCCCTCGACGACCTCCTTCGGATAGACCGCGCCGGTGGGGTTGTTGGGGTTGATGATGACGACGGCCTTGGTACGGTCGGTGATCTTCGACGCCATGTCGGCCAGGTCCGGGTTCCAGTCGGCCTGCTCGTCGCACCGGTAGTGGACCGCCTTGCCGCCGGCGAGGGTCGTCACCGCCGTCCACAGGGGGAAGTCCGGCGCGGGAATCAGGATCTCGTCGCCGTCCTCCACCAGCGCCTGGACGGCCATCGACACCAGTTCGGAGACGCCGTTGCCGAGGAACACGTCGTCGACGCCGACCTCCAGCCCCAGCGTCTGGTAACGCTGGGCGACCGCCCGGCGGGCGGAGAGGACACCGCGCGAGTCCGTGTAGCCGTGGGCCTGCGGGAGCATCCGGATCATGTCCTGGAGGACCTCCTCCGGCGCCTCGAAGCCGAACAGCGCCGGGTTGCCGGTGTTCAGGCGCAGCACGCTGTGACCCGCCTCCTCCAGCGCGTTGGCGTGCTCGATCACCGGGCCGCGGATCTCGTAACAGACCTCGCTGAGCTTGTTCGACTGCCGGAACTCCATGCGCCCCTCCGGAAACTCGTGATGCTTGGTTTTACCAAGTGGGAGCTTGGAAAGTCCAACAACCCGTCTAGACTGCGCCGCATGTCACCTCGCCGAAGCTACGACCAGTACTGCTCCGCAGCCCGCGCGCTCGACCTCGTCGGAGACCGCTGGACCCTGCTGATCGTCCGGGAGCTGCTCGCCGGTCCCCGCCGCTACACGGACCTGCACGCGGATCTGCCGGGGGTCAGCACGGACGTACTCGCCTCGCGGCTGAAGGACATGGAGCGGGACGGCCTCGCCACGCGCCGTCGGCTTCCTCCGCCGGGCGCGGCCTTCGTGTACGAACTCACCGCGCGCGGGCGGGAGCTGCTGCCCGTTCTGCAGGCGCTGGGGAAGTGGGGCGAGGCCGGGCTGGGGGAGCGCCGGCCCACCGACGCCGTGCGCGCGCACTGGTTCGCGCTGCCGCTGCTGCGCGGGCTGCCCCACGGCGAAGGACTCGTGGAAGTACGCTCGGAGGCGGGGGACTTCCATCTGTACCTGGGTGCCGAGGACGGCCCCGTGTACGGCGACGGGACCGCCCCCGACGAGCCCGACGCGAGGCTCGACCTCGACTCCGTCACCTGCGGGGCCCTCCTCCGCGGCGAGCTGGACGTGCCGGCCGCGGTGCGGGACGGCCGGATCGCGGTGACCGGTGACAGCCCGCTGGCCAAGGCGCTCAGGGAGGCATGAAAGGGAAGGGCCCGCCGCGCGGACGCGGCGGGCCCTCGGTGTCCGGGCCGGTGACTCAGACGTTCGGCGGTACCCGGGACGGCCGCCCGGAACCGCGCGTCAGCGCGTAGCCGCCGATACCGGCGAGGGCGGCCAGTACGCCGCCCACCGCGGTCCACACCCAGCGGTCGGTCCACCAGCCCGAGGACCAGCCGTCGTCGGGCTCGATGCTGGACAGCACGGCCGACTTCTTCGACTCCGGACCCTCGTCGTCGGACTGCGACTTCACAGCGATGCCGGGGACGAGCGGCTTGGCCAGCGAGCCGTCCACCGCGGCCGAGCCGCCGATGTCCTTGGAGTCGGCACGGACCTCGGCACTGACCGGCTGGCCCAGGGCCGAGGAGGCGAGGTTCACCACGGTCAGCCGGATGTAGTACGTGCCCGGCAGCGGGTCGTTGGCCCACGGCTCCGACCAGGCGCGGACCGTGCGCAGCACGCAGGCCAGCTCCACGGACGAGGCACCCTCGGCGGCGGTGCGGGTCTGGGCGCCGTACTGGCAGGACTGGCGGCGGCGCAGACCGTCGTACACATCGATCTGCCAGGTCTCGGCGGTGTGCGAGTCGGGCAGTTTCACCGTCGCCCTGACCGTCGGACGCTGGCCGGCGTCGGCCGGGAACGACCAGTACAGGTAGTCGCCGGTGGATCCGCCGGCGGTGGCCCGCTCACCCTGGTCGATCTCGGTCGCCGTACGGAACGAGGTGCCGGCCTGGGTGGGTGCCTTGCCGTCGTCGGAGGCGCTGGGCGAGGGGGAGGAGTCGGCCGCCCCGGGACCCGCGGCCAGCCCGAGTGCCAGCAGAGCGACGCTGAACGCACGTGTGATTCTCATCAGTTGGTCCTCCAGACCGCGACCCGCCAGCGCGACAGCCAGCCCCACAGCAGACCCGCGACGAAGCCGGTCAGCACCAGCGCGCCGAGCAGCCACCAGCCGCGCCCGAGGCCGAAGGAGGCCACGTCGCTCGCCCTGTCCGGGCCGTCCACCACGTCGACGGTCAGCTCCAGCGGCAGACCCGGCGTGGTCTTCACGCCCGCGGACGCCGAGAAGGAGCTGGTGACCTGGAGACACACCGTCTCCGCGGTCGTCGTGTCGTCGTCGCTCTCCGGCTTCGGGTAGCGCAGACCTGTCGAGATCATGTCGGTACGGCCGTTGCCCGCGGCCTCGCCGCGCACGATCTCACGGCCGTTGACCGTGACCGCCCGAAGCAGCACGCCGTAGTCGGGGTTGGTCGCCCGGTCGTCCGCCACGCTCACGGAGGCGCGCAGCTCCTGGCCGGGGTTGACGTCCACCTTGTACCAGCGCTGCTGCCCGAACTCCTCGCGGTCCGTGTACAGACCGGACTTCAGCGAGGGCGCCTGCGCGCACTCCGTGGCACCCTCGGTCGCCACCGGCGTCACCACCGGATCGGCCGCCCGGTCCACCAACTGGCCAACCCGGTCGCTGAGTTCCTCCTTGTGCCGGACGTCGGTGTAGGTGCCGCCCGTCGCGTCGGCGATACAGCTGAGCTGGTCGCGGGTCTTCGCGTCCGGTACCAGGCCGAGGGTGTCGATGGTCAGCCCGATGCCCTTGGCGGCGATCTCGCGGGCCACCTCGCACGGGTCCAGCGGCTGGCAGGTGTCCTCGCCGTCGCTGATCAGGACGATTCGGCGGGAGCCGTCACCGCCGTCCAGGTCGTCGGCCGCCTTCAGCAGCGCGGGACCGATGGGGGTCCAGCCCGTCGGCGCCAGCGTGGCGACCGCCGTCTTCGCCTCGGTGCGGTTCAGCGTGCTGACCGGGTAGAGCTGCGCGGTGTCCTTACAGCCCGTCTTCCGGTCGTTGCCACGGTAGTTGGCACCCAGGGTCCGTATGCCGAGCTGGACCTCCTCGGGTGTCGCGTCGAGCACCTCGTTGAACGCCTGCTTCGCCGCCGCCATCCGCGTGCCGCCGTCCATGTCCCGCGTGCGCATGGAACCGCTGACGTCCAGCACGAGTTCCACCTTCGGGGCGGCCTGGTCCGTCTCGTCGGCGGCCGCTCCGGCGGGAAGCGCGATCCCGGCCGTCAGGGCGGCGAGCAGGGCGCAGACTCCCGCCGCCAGCCGTTGTCTTCTGATCATCGGCGGATCTTATTGATCAGAGGTGCCGGGCTCCAAAACGAGCGGGTTCGGCAGACCGAACCACTGGTCACCGGGGGTCTGCGGCGACAGCCGCATCAGCGTCAACGCCTTCGCGGGCAGCGGCTCCTCGCACAGCGCCGTCAGATCGGGGGTGCGCGGCAGGTCCCGTACGGCGGTCCGAAGGGCCGTACCGAGCGCGGCGCCCGAGCCCGCCGTACCCGCCAGCGCGCCCGCCACCAGCGACCCGAACAGCTTGCGGCGCAGCGCCGTCTCGTCGTCGGTGACCAGACGGCCCGTCAGTCCGGACGGGGTGATGCCGTGGCGTGCCAGGCGGGCGGGGCTGAGACGGATGTCGGCCAGGTCGCGGTAGACCAGCCGCAGCGGAGCGCCCGTTCGGGAGAGCACCACGAGCAGGTTCTGACCGTGCGCCTCCAGCGCCACGCCCAGCTCGAGCAGACGCAGACCGACGGCGAGCGTCAGCCGGGTGAAGTCGGCCAGCCAGGCGGGTGAGTCCGGCAGGTCCGTGGTGGCCAGGGCCCCCACCGGCAGGACGTGTTCGTCCGGCGCCGCGTACAGCCGCGGCGACTCGCGCAGCACGGCCGCAAGGTCCGGGGAGTGGGCCGTCACCGCGCCCAGCGTGCGCGTGACGTGCAGCAGTCCGTCCGTGCGGGCCGCCAGCTCCTGCGCGAAGGACGACAGGGTCGCGGACACACCGATCGAGTACTCCGAGATGTCCCGCACCGAGGAGGTGAGCCGGGTGCTGAGTGCCGTCTTCACGTGCGGCCCTTCGGGCAGGGCGAGGGTGCGCAGGGACATCAGGGGGTGCGCGCACTGCCCGCCCTCGCCGGAGAGCTTGAGGACGTGGGCCGCCTGCCAGGGGTGCACCGGGATCAGCAGCCGCCGCCCCTCCTCGGGCCACGCCCCCGTCACCAGGCACTCCTCCCGCGGTACGGGGATCGTCCTCAGCTCCACCACCGCTCCGTGCTCCGGGCCGTACGCGAGCTGCTCAGCCACGGAGAAGCCGGGCCGGGAACGGCAGTTGGGGTGGAACGGATGTCCGTCGACCACCCGCTGCTCCCACTCCCAGGCGCGCACGGGCCACTCCTTCGGGTGAGCCGGACGGGCGGTCCGCGACAGTGCCAACGAGGCCACGCTGTGCCCGAGTTCGGCTGCGAAGCCCGTCGAGTGCGGCACGGCGAGGTCCGTCATCAGACGTGCGGGATCGTCGTACGGCTCGTCGTCGAGGTGTACTACGCCGACGTAGGCGTCGGTCGCGTACGGATCCGCGTGCGGCCCGTGCAGCGCGCGGCCGTCCAGGAGCCGCAGCGCAAGGCCCCGGGCGTCGTGCCCACGGCCGGTGATCCAGGGCAGTGGCTCATGGGCGAGCGCCCGCCACAGCCGGGTCAGCACGGCCGCCCGGGCGCCCGGCAGCTCGGCCGAGTACCGGGGTACGAGGCCGGGCCGGATCAACGGCCGCGCGGGCGCGCCCCTCGCCCACAAGGTGGGGGGTAGGTTGCCGGGGCCGGACCACCGGGTTACGGCAACGAATGGCCCCGAGGTGCCCGCAGACAAGAAAACATAAAGCCGAAC
>NZ_JBHYKH010000256.1:0-12685 GCF_042741275.1 Streptomyces sp. NPDC058964 | reverse complement strand
TGTTTAACCCCGCCGGGTGGTGGTCGTCCCGGGCGGCTGGGGGCGGCGGGTGGGCGGGGGGGGGCGCCCCCCGGGGGGGTGGACCCCCGACGGACGGCACGACGTACTGCTCGGCCGGGCCGGGCGGACGCGGTGGGCCGACAGCGGCTGGTGGTGGCCCGCCGTGCTCGCGGTGCTCGCCGTCCTCGTCCTGCTCGCGCTGTGGTGGCTCACCGCGGTGCTGCGCCGCCGCCGGCTCGCCGAGGTGCGCGTGGACACCGGCGACGGCGAGGGCGCGCTGCTGCGCGGGCGCGCGCTGGAGGGCGTCCTCGCCGCCGACGCGGCGCGGCTGGACGGTGTGGCCCACGCACAGGCCACGCTGAGCGGCCGGCGCGAGGCCCCCGAGGCCCGTGTACGGCTCCGGCTGGAGCCGGACGTGGACCCCGGAACGGCCCTGCACGACCTCACCGCGCGGTCCCTGACCCACGCCCGCGACTCGGCGGGCCTGGCGAAGCTGCCGGCCGAGGTTCGACTCGGTGCGGTCAAGCGCCGTGCGGAACGCGTGACTTGACGGCCGGGGCCGGAGCGGAGGCCCTCAGAACCCGTGCCGCATCCCGCCGTCCACGGGGACCATGATGCCCGTCAGATAGGACGCGGCCGGAGACAGCAGGAACGCGGCCACCCGCCCGAACTCCTCGGGCGACCCGTACCGCCGCAGTGGAATCCGCGACTCGTTCGCCGCACGCGTGGCCTCGGGATCCGCCGACAGCCCGTCCAGCTCGCGCACCCGGTCCGTGTCGATGCGCGACGGCAGCAGCCCGACGACCCGGACACCCCGCGGGCCCAGCTCGTCCGAGATCGACTTCGCGAACCCGGCGAGGCCCGGCCGCAGCCCGTTGGAGATCGTCAGCCCGGGAATCGGCTCGTGCACCGAAGCCGACAGCACGAACCCGATGACGCCGCCCGCGTCCAGCTCCTCGGCCGCGGCACGAGCCATCCGCACCGCGCCCAGGAACACCGAGTCGAACGCCGTGTGCCACTGTTCGTCCGTGTTGTCGGCGACGAAGCCGGGCGGCGGGCCGCCGACGCTGACGAGGATGCCGTCGAAGCCGCCGAAGCGCTCACGGGCGGCCGCGATCAGCCGTGCCGGAGCCGAGGGGTCGGCGTTGTCGACGGCCACCCCGGCGGCGTTGGGCCCCAGTCCGGCCGCCGCGTCGGCGACGCGCTCCTCGTCCCGGCCCGTGACGATCACCTTCGCCCCGTCGGCGACGAGCTCGCGCGCGGCGGCGTTGCCCAGTCCGCGCGTGGCCCCGGTGACGACGTACACCCGGTCCTTCAGTCCAAGATCCATGGCCCCTATCCTGCCCCGTCGCCCCCGAAGAGGGCGAGGGCGGTGTTCACCAGGCCGATGTGGCTGAACGCCTGCGGGAAGTTGCCGAGCTGGCAGCCGGCCACCGGGTCGTACTCCTCGGCCAGCAGTCCCACGTCGTTGGCGAGGCCGACCAGCCGTTCGAACAGGTCCCGGGCGTCGTCCGTACGGCCCGTCAGATGCAGTGCGTCCGCGAGCCAGAAGGAGCACGCAAGGAAGGCGCCCTCGTCCCCCTCGATTCCGTCGACGGATGTGCCGCTGGTGTCGTAACGGCGTACGAAGCCGCCGTGGCCGAGGTCCTCGCGGATCGCGTCGACCGTGCCGACGACCCGCGGATCGTCGGGCGGCAGGAAGCCGACGCGGGGGATGAGCAGCAGGGAGGCGTCCAGTTCGCGCGAGCCGTAGTACTGCGTGAAGGTGTTCCGCTCCGGGTCGTAGCCCTTCTCGCACACCTCCCGGTGCACCTCGTCCCGCAGCGCGCGCCAGCCCACCAGGTCCCCGGGCAGATCGGGATGCTCCTCCAGCGTGCGCACGGCCCGGTCGGCGGCCACCCACACCATGACCTTCGAGTGCACGAACTGGCGGCGCCCGCCACGCACCTCCCACAGGCCCTCGTCCGGCCGGCGCCACGCCTCGCGCAGCCACTGCAGCAGCACGCCCTGGAGCGACCACATGTGCGGCTTGGCGGACAGCCCCGAACTCCGGGCCAGCCACAGCGAGTCCAGCACCTCGCCGTACACGTCCAGCTGGAGCTGGTCCACGGCACCGTTGCCGATCCGTACGGGTACCGACCCGGCGAAGCCGGACAGCCAGGACACCTCGAACTCGGGCAGCCTCCGCTCGCCCGCCACGCCGTACATGATCTGCAGACGTCCCGGGTCACCCGCGACCGCCCGCAGCAGCCAGTCGCGCCAGGCCTCGGCCTCCTTGTGGTACCCCGCGGACAGCAGGGCCCCGAGGGTGAGGGTCGAGTCGCGCAGCCAGCAGTAGCGGTAGTCCCAGTTGCGTGTGCCGCCGAGTTCCTCGGGGAGCGAGGTGGTGGCCGCGGCGACGATGCCGCCGGTCGGGGCGTAGGTGAGGGCCTTGAGAGTGATCAGGGAGCGTACGACCGCGTCCCGGTGGGGGCCGTCGTAGCGGCAGCGGGTCGCCCAGCGCCGCCAGTCCGTGACGCTGGCGCGCAGTGCCTCGTACGGGTCGACGAGCGACGGGCGGGGCTCGTGCGAGGGGTGCCAGGTGAGGACGAACGCGACCCGCTCGCCCTCCGCGACGGTGAACTCCGAGTGGGTGCCGAAGTCCTCGCCCCACGTCCGCACGGCGGGCTCGCTGCGCAGCCACACCGAGTCGGGTCCGGCGACCGCGACCCGGTGGCCGCCGGACCTGCGCATCCAGGGGATGATCGCGCCGTAGTCGAAGCGCAGGCGGAGCGTGCTGCGCACGGTGACGCGGCCGCTGACGCCCTCGACGATGCGCATGACGTCGGGGCAGCGGTCGCGCTGCGGCATCAGGTCGGTGACCCGGACCGTCCCCTCCTCGGTCTCCCATTCGGTGTCCAGGACGAGGGTGTCGGTGCGGTACGCGCGGCGTGTGCACATGTCCGCGCCCTTGGGCGCGATCCTCCAGTGGCCGTTCTCCTCGTCGCCCAGGAGTCTGGCGAAGCAGGCGGCGGAGTCGAAGCGGGGCAGACAGAGCCAGTCGATGGAGCCGTTCCTGCCGACCAGCGCCGCCGTCTGTTCGTCGCCGATGAGGGCGTAGTCCTCGATTCGGGGTTGCACGGGGTGCGGGTTCCCGGCGGGCCCCCGGGGCAATCAGCAGTGGGGCCGGGCGGGTGACACGGCCGGGAACGCGATGGTCACACCCCCGCCGGGGCCCGCTCCTCGCTCGGCCGGGCGGCCGCCTCCGTACGCTCCCGGGCCTCGCGGCGCACCAGGACGACCCAGCCCACGGGGACCCCCGCGGCGAACAGCCACCACTGGATCATGTACGCGTAGTTCAGCGGGGCGTCCTCCTTGCCGGGGTCGGAGATCTGCTGCGGAGTGCCGCCCTTGGGCTCGGGGGCCGTCTGCTCGACGTATCCGCCGAGCACCCGGGCGCCGAGGCGCCGAGCCTCGTGCTCGCTGTTGATCAGCATGACCTGCCGGTCCGGCAGTCCCTCGATGTTCTTGATCCCGCTCGCGGCGGTCGTCTCGTCGGGCTTCAGCCGCCCGGTGATGGTGGTGCGGCCGGCGGGCGGCGCGGGGATCTTCGGGAAGGCGGTCTGCACCCCGTTCGCGGGGATCCAGCCGCGGTTGACCAGCAGCACCCTGCCGTCCGTGAGCACGAACGGGGTCAGGACGTGGAAGCCGACCTCGTCGTCGGAGTTGACGCGGCGCCGGACCACTTCTTCCCGGGAGGTGTCGAAGGTGCCGGTCGCGGTGACGCTGTGGTACCGCTCGGCACGGGTCACGGTGTGCCCCGGGGAGGTCAGCTTCTCCACGGGGACCGGCCTGGCGTTCAGCGCGTCGGAGACCAGCTGGTTCCGGGCGCTGCGCTCCTCGTACCGGTGCTTCTGCCAGAAGCCCAGCCTGATCATCGTGGGGATCAGGACCAGGGCGATCAGGGTGAGGATCACCCACTGGCGGGTCAACAGGAAGCGGTACACCCCACGACCGTACAACTCGGTCGTGGGGCGCAATCAGGCGGGTACCGGCTCACACCCGGTCCACGATCCCCGCCTTCCCCGCGGAGCGGGCGCAGTGGGCGCCGCAGTACCACTGGTTGTCGGCCTCCACGCCCTGGCCGATGATCGAGACCTTGCAGTGCTCGCAGACGGGGGCCATGCGGTGGATCGCACAGGAGAAGCAGTCGAAGACGTGCACCGCGCCCTGCGCGTGGACCTCGAAGGTCATTCCGTAGTCATTGCCGCAAACTTCGCATTTCGCCATGCGCCACAGGGTGAGCCGTCGCTGTCGCCCGGGCGAGTGGGTGCCGGGCGAGTCGCGTGGCAATCACCCATCCGTACGGTCACTGCTCCGGTGCGGGCTCGACGTCCCTGAGGAGCTGCCCGAACGCCGCCTCGTCCACCACCGGCGTCCCGAACTGGCGCGCCTTGACCACCTTCGACGTGCCCGAGTCGGGGTCGTTGGTGACGAGCAGGCTGGTCAGCCGGGACAGGCTGGTCGCGACGTGCAGCCCGGCCTCGGCCGCCCGGTCCTCCAGCAGCTCGCGGTCGACCGAGGTGTCCCCGGAGAACGCGACCCGCATGCCCTGCTTGAGCGGCTTGCCCTCTTCGTACCGGCCCGGGTTGGGATAGGGGCACGCGGGCCGCTTGCGGGACGGGCGCCAACTCGACGGCCCGTAGCCGCCGTAGCCACCGCCGGACTGCCGGCCGATCAGCGGCGCCGGCCGGTCGTTCCACTCGGTCAGCGGCCGGCACTCCAGCAGCGGCAGCCGGAGGTCGCCCGCCGCCGCGGCCCGCAGGCTGGGCCGGAACGCCTCGGCCAGTACGCGCGCGTCGTCCAGCGCGTGGTGCGCGCGCTGCTGCACGACACCGAAGTGCGCCGCCAGCGACTCCAGCTTGTGGTTCGGCAGTGGCAGACCGAGCTCCTTCGAGAGCGCGATGGTGCACAGCCGCTGCCGCACCGGTGCCTCGCGCTTCGCGCGCGCGTACTCGCGCGCGATCATCTGCCAGTCGAAGACCGCGTTGTGCGCGACCAGCACGCGGCCGTCGAGGCGGCCCGCGAACTCCTCCGCGATGTCCTCGAAGAGCGGCGCGCCCTCCAGCACCTCGCTCGTCAGGCCGTGGATCCACACCGGGCCCGGGTCGCGCTCCGGATTGACCAGCGTGTACCAGTGGTCCTCGACCTCGCCGCGCGCGTCCAGCCGGTAGACGGCCGCGGAGATTATCCGGTCGTCCCGGGCCAGGCCGGTGGTCTCCACGTCAACGACCGCGTATCCCTTCGGATACGCGGCCGGCCACCGGGTGGGGGAGGACGCTGCGGTCGTGCGGTCTTCGAGCATGGTCACTGAGGATACGGGCCGCGACCGACAGCGCTGTCCCGGAGTCTCCGCGGCGGCCCGGCCGGCGCCGCTCGTTCGAACACCGGCCGGGTGTCGCGAATGTCCGTGCGCGCGGCTATGGACCTTTTCACCGCCCGGTGCAAGCGTGCTGGCGCCCGGCGGATGACGGTCGACGGAAGGGCGGTACGGCCTATGGCACGCGTACGGTACGGCGCACGGACCGAGGCGGAGGTCACCGCCACACGCACCGCGAGCGCGAAGCTCCCCGACATCTGGTCCACCGGTGTGGTGGCCGTCTGGGAGACCGACCCGGACGCGGTCGCAGCGATCCTGCCACCGCCGCTCAAGCCGACGGCACGGCCGCTCGTCCGGGTGAACATCAGCAAGGTCGACCTGCCCGGATACCCGCTCGGCGCGGGGTCGTTCGCGGTCGCCGCCGCCCACGACTCGGTCGAGGGCTGGTATCCGCTCGTCATGCCGATGACCCACGAGCGCGCCCTCACCGGCGGCCGCGAGGTCTTCGGGGAACCCAAGAAGCTCGGTGAGGTGACCGTGGAGCGCGACGGCCCCGCCGTCCGCGCGGCCCTCGCCCGGCACGGCATCGCCTTCGTGGAGGTGCGCGGGTCGGTGTCGGGGGAGCTGCCCCCGCCCGCGCCGTCCCGCAGGACCGACTTCTACTTCAAGTTCCTCCCCGCGGTGGACGGTTGCGGCTTCGACGCCGACCCCGTGCTCGTGCACTGCGTGCGCAACGAGAAGGTCCGCAGGCTGGAACGGATCACCGGAGACGTCGTCCTGCGGGAGTCCGTGTACGACCCCGTCGCCGACCTCCCGGTCCACCGCCTCCTGGAGATCACCCTCGGCGAGAAGACGAGCGACCAGCGCGGCCGGGTCGTCGAACGGGTCGACGCGCGGGCCCTGTTGCCGTACGTCCACCAGCGCTACGACGATCCGCTGCAGGCGCTCGACGCACCCCCCGAGGGGAGCGCCTGATGGAACTGAGGGCCGGACAGGTCGCCGTCGTCACCGGAGCGGCGAGCGGGATCGGACTGGCGATGGCCCGGCGGTTCGCCGCGGAAGGTCTCAGGGTGGTCCTCGCCGACGTCGAGGAGACCGCGCTGGAGAAGGCCGCGGCGGACCTGCGCGCGGAGGGCGCCGACGCGCACGCACGCGTGGTCGACGTCGGCGAGCGCGAACAGGTGCTGGACCTCGCGGAGTCGGCGTACGACACGTACGGGGCCGTGCACGTCCTGTGCAACAACGCCGGTGTCGGCTCGGGCGCCGAGGGCCGGATGTGGGAGCACGAACCGAACGACTGGCGGTGGGCCTTCGCGGTCAACGTGTGGGGCGTCTTCCACGGCATCCAGGCGTTCCTCCCGCGGATGCTCGCCTCGGGCGAGCCGGGACACGTCGTCAACACGTCCTCCGGAGACGGTGGTATCGCCCCGCTGCCCACCGCCTCCGTGTACGCCGTCACCAAGGCCGCCGTCGTGACGATGACCGAGTCCCTCTACGCCCATCTGAAGGCCGAGCACGCGCGCGTGGGCGCGTCGGTGCTCTTCCCGGGGCCGCACATGCTGCGCACGGGCCTGTGGGAGTCGCACCGCAACCGTCCCGCCCGGTACGCCAAGCAGCGTCCGCGCAGAACCCCGTACCGCAGCCTCGGCCAGTGGGAGGCGGCCATGCGCGCGGCGGGCCGCGAGGTGCGCTTCACGCCGGTCGAGGAGGTCGCGAACCTCGTCGTGGACGGCATCCGCGCGGACCGCTTCTGGCTGCTGCCGAAGAGCGAGCACAGCGACGCCCAGATCCGGGCCAGGGCGCGGTCGATGCTCGACCGTGCGAACCCGTCGTACCTCGAGAACTTCATCCTCGACTGACGCTTCACGCTCGACCGACCGGACTGAGAAGGGGACCGTGGTGACGGACCAGGACCCGTACCTGATCATCTCCTCCGACTGCCACGCCGGGCTGCCCACCGAGGAGTACCGGCCCTATCTGGACTCCCGTTTCCACCGGGAGTTCGACGAGTTCCTCGCGGGCCGCGACCGGCGCCGCGAGGAGATGACGCGGCTCGGCATCCGCAACGAGGCGTTCGCGGACAAGTGGTTCCAGGACAACGAGGAGGGCCTGCGCGGGGGATGGGACGCCGCGCAGCGGCTGAAGGAACTCGACGGGGACGGAGTGGCCGCCGAGGTGGTCTTCCCGGACGCCGACGCCGTCGACAGCCGTACGGCCGCGCCCTTCGGGGTCGGCCTGGGGCTGTCCGGCGACCAGGACCCGGAGCTGGGCATGGCGGGCGCGCGGGCGCACAACCGCTGGCTGGCGGAGTTCGTGTCGCAGAACCCCGAACGGCACTGCGGAGTGGCCCTGTTGCCGATCACCGGGGAGGTCTCCGCGGTCGTCGCCGAGGTCCACCGGGCCAGGGAGTCCGGTCTGGGCGCCCTGATGATCCCCGCCATGTGGGCCGGCAAGGAGCCTTACCACGACCGCCGTTACGACCCCGTGTGGGCGGCCGCCGCCGAGTGCGGCATGCCCGTGGTCACCCACTCCGGCGCGGCCCCGCGCCACGAGTACGGCGACCATCTGGGCATCTACGTCTCGGAGGTCACCTGGTGGCCCGCCCGGCCGCTCTGGTTCCTGCTGTGGTCCGGCGTGTTCGAGCGGCACCCCGGCCTGAGGTTCGGCGTCGCCGAGTCCGGCTGCTGGTGGCTGCCCAACCTGCTGTGGTTCATGGACCGGCTCTACCTCGGCGCGCACGGCGGCAAGAAGCTCTCCCCCTTCGAGGAACTCAGGCGCCCGCCGCACGAGTACCTCGACCGCCAGGTCTTCGTCTGCGCGACCAACACCAAGCGCCGCGAACTCGCCCAGCGCTATGAGATCGGCGTCGACAACATCCTGTGGGGCAGCGACTTCCCGCACCCCGAGGGCACCTGGCCCGACACGCGCGCGTGGCTGCGGCGCACCTTCCACGACATCCCGGTGACCGAGACACGCCGCATGCTGGGCCTGGCGGCGGCCGGCGTCTTCGGCTTCGACGTCGACCGGCTCACGCCGCTGGCCCGCCGTATCGGCCCCACCCCCGCCGACCTCGGCCAGCCGGACGACCAGGCGGCCGTCGAGGCGTCCTGGGCGCGTTCGCGCGAGGTCGGCCGCCACTGGCTGACCGACAACGACTTCCCGCTCCTGGGGGTGACGTCATGAACGACGACCGTTACACGGTGATCTCCGCCGACTGCCACGCGGGCGCCGATCTGCTGGACTACCGGCCGTACCTGGACAAACGCCACCACGACGCGTTCGACGCGTGGGCGGCCACGTACGTCAACCCGTACGAGGACCTGCTCGCCGACACGGCCGACAGGAACTGGAACTCCGAGCGCCGCGTAGCGGAACTGGAGGCGGACGGCATCGTCGCCGAGGTCGTCTTCCCGAACACCATCCCGCCGTTCTTCCCCTCCGGCTCGCTGATGGCCCCGGCGCCGACCGCGGGGGACTTCGAGCTGCGGTGGGCGGGCCTGCGCGCCCACAACCGCTGGCTGGCGGACTTCTGCGCGGCCGCGCCGGGCCGCCGGGCGGGTGTCTTCCAGATCCTCCTCAACGACGTGGAGGAGGCCGTGAAGGAGATCCGGTGGGCGGTGGCGGCGGGCCTCAGGGGCGGTCCGATGCTGCCGGGCACTCCGCCGGGGTCCGGCCTTCCCGAGCTGTACTCGCGGACCTACGACCCGATCTGGGCCGTCTGCGAGGAGCTGGGCGTGCCCGTCAACCACCACGCGGGCTCGGCCTCCCCGCCGCTCGGTGACGAACCGGCGGCCCGCGCGGTCTTCATGGTCGAGACGACCTGGTTCTCCCACCGCGCCCTGTGGCACCTGGTCTTCGGCGGCGCCTTCCGCCGTCACCCCGGGTTGCGGCTGGTCCTGACCGAGCAGGGTTCGGGCTGGATCCCCGGCGTGCTCGACATGCTGGACTACTACCACGGCCGCATGGTCGCGGCGGCGACGAGGGCGACCACGGCGGAGTCCAGGTTCGGCGCGGGCCTCGCGGCCGGCATGGGGGAGGCGCCGTCCCGGGTGTGGCGCGACAACTGCTTCGTCGGCGCGAGCTTCATGCGCCCGCACGAGGTGCCGCTCCGCGACCGCATCGGCATCGACAAGATCATGTGGGGCAGCGACTACCCGCACGACGAGGGCACCTACCCCTACTCCCGGGAAGGACTGCGCTTCGCGTTCGCGGGCGTGCCGCGGGAGCAGGTCGCCGCGATGCTCGGGGGCAACGCGGCCCGGGTGTACGGCTTCGACCTGGACTTCCTCGACCCGATCGCGGCGAAGGCGGGCCCCACGGTCGAGGAGCTGGCCGAGCCCCTGGCGGAGCCGCCCGCGGACGCCACGAGCCCGGTTTTCGCGCGGGGAGCGTCGGTACGGGTCTGGTGACACCGGGGGTGCGATCCTCGGTCATGTGACCGAACCAACCCATGACGAGGCGCACGGCGGTGCGCTCGGCTCCCGGCTGAACTGGCTGCGGGCCGCGGTACTGGGCGCTAACGACGGCATCGTGTCCACCGCGGGGCTCGTCGTCGGTGTGGCCGGGGCGACCGACGACCGGGGCGCCCTGCTGACGGCGGGACTGGCCGGGCTGCTCGCCGGGTCGATGTCGATGGCGGCGGGCGAGTATGTGTCCGTCTCCACCCAGCGCGACTCGGAACTGGCCGCGCTTGCCATGGAGAAGCGGGAGCTGAGGGAGTCGCCGGACGCCGAACTGGAGGAGCTGACCGGGCTGCTGGAGGAGCGCGGGCTGACCCGGGACGTGGCGCGGGAGGCGGCGGTCCAGCTGACGGAACGGGACGCGCTGCGGGCCCACGCGAGCGTGGAACTCGGTATCGACCCGGACGAGCTGACCAACCCCTGGCACGCGGCGTGGGCCAGCTTCCTGGCCTTCACCGTGGGCGCCCTGCTGCCGCTCCTGGCGATCGTGCTACCGCCGGCGCAGCTGCGGCTGCCGGTCACTGTCGTGTCCGTGCTGGCCGCGCTCGTCCTCACCGGCTGGAGCAGCGCACGGCTGGGCGAGGCCACCCCCGGGCGGGCGGTGCTACGGAACGCGGCGGGCGGCGCCCTGGCCATGGGGGTCACCTACGCCGCCGGGAGCCTGCTCGGGGCGGCCGGCATCTAGGCATCCGGGGGCGCACGGACGCCTTTGGCGGAGATCGATAACAAACAAGCGCGTACTGCGGGAAATACTTGTGGGTAACAACCTCTAGGCTTCGGGCGTGGACCGCCCTACGGTGCGCTCATGCCGAACCTCCCCGATGTCGTGGTCTGGTCGATCCCCGCCTTCGTGCTGCTCACCGTGATCGAGATGATCAGCGTCCGCCTGCATCCCGACGAGGAGGCGGCCGGATACGCGGCGAAGGACGCCGCGACCAGCATCTCCATGGGGCTCGGCAGCCTGTTCTTCGACGCCCTGTGGAAGATCCCGGTCGTCGGGATCTACTCGGCCGTCTACGCCCTCACCCCGCTGCGCGTGCCCGTGCTGTGGTGGACGGTCCTGCCGATGCTGCTCGCGCAGGACTTCTTCTACTACTGGTCCCACCGCGGCCACCACGTCATCCGCGTCCTGTGGGCCTGCCACGTCGTGCACCACTCCAGCAGGAAGTTCAACCTCAGCACCGCGCTGCGCCAGCCCTGGACGAGCCTCACCTCCTGGCCGTTCTACCTCCCGCTGGTCGCCCTCGGCGTGCACCCCGCCGCGCTCGCCTTCTGCTCCTCGGTCAACCTCGTCTACCAGTTCTGGATCCACACCGAGCGGATCGACAAGCTGCCCCGCTGGTACGAATTCGTGTTCAACACCCCGTCGCACCACCGGGTGCACCACGCGTCCCAGGGCGGCTATCTGGACCGCAACTTCGGCGGCATCCTCATCGTCTGGGACCGCCTCTTCAAGTCGTTCGTGGCGGAGACCGAGCGTCCCGTGTACGGGCTGACCAAGAACATCGACACGTTCAACCCGATCAAGGTCGCCACGCACGAGTACGTGGCCATCGCCAAGGACGTGAAGTCGGCGGCCGACTGGCGCGAGCGCGCGGGACGGATGTTCGGGGGGCCGGGCTGGCAGCCCACACCGGCCGCGGACGCGTCCGCGGCGGCCGAGGGGATCGCGGCCGCGTGAGAGAGTCCCGTGTCCCGCTCGCCGCCTTCGCCCTCGCCACCGCCGCCGACCTGGTCTGCCTCGCGGTCGGTTCCGACGCAGGGCACCTGGTGGCCAAGTCCCTTCTGATGCCCCTCCTCGCCGCCCACGCGGCCCGCTGCGGCGCCCCGCGCCTCCTCGTCGCCGCCCTGCTGTGCGGCTGGGGCGGGGACGTCCTGCTCCTGTCCGACGCGGACCCCGCCTTCATGGCCGGCATGGCCTGCTTCGCGGCGGGACACCTCTGCTACCTGGCCCTCTTCCGCGGCTACGGCCCCTCACGCGCGCCCGCCCGCGTCCTGGCCCCGGTCTACGCCGCCGTCCTCGTCACCACCGTCGCCCTCCTGTGGCCGGACCTGCCCCCGGGCCTCCGCGTCCCCGTCGCCTGCTACAGCACGCTGCTCACCGCCATGGCGTACGGCGCTGCCACCCGGCTCGGCCTCGCCGGCGGCCTCGGCGGCGCGCTCTTCATGCTCTCCGACACCCTCATCGCGACCGGCCTCGCCGACTGGCCCCAGGCACCCCGCTCCGACCTCTGGATCATGCTCACCTACGCCCTGGCGCAGTACCTGCTGGTCCGCGGCACCCTCGACGAGCGATCCGCGTCGGCGACGGCGTACGGTGAAGTGCGCTCGACCACCCCCTGAGCGCACTCGACCGCGGATCAGAGAAGGACCCTCGCCATGCGCGCCACCACCATCCACGCCCCGTACGACATGCGCGTGGAGGACGTCCCCGAGCCCGTGGTGCAACTGCCCACCGACGCCGTCGTGCGGGTGCTGCGCGCCTGCATCTGCGGCAGCGACCTGTGGGCGTACCGCGGCGAGGCGGCCCGGCAGCCGGGCCAGCGGATCGGCCACGAGTTCCTCGGCATCGTCGAGGAGACCGGCTCCGAGGTGAGCACCGTCCGGCGCGGCGACCTCGTGGTCGCTCCGTTCATGTGGTCCGACGGCGTCTGCGACTACTGCAGCGAGGGCCTGACCACCTCCTGCGAGCACGGCGGCTTCTGGGGCTCCGTCGGCTACGACGGCGGCCAGGGCGAGGCGGTACGCGTGCCGTTCGCCGACGGCACCCTCGTGCAGCTGCCCAAGGACGCGGCCTCCGACGACCGCCTGCTGTCGGCCCTGCTGACCCTGTCCGACGTGCTCGGCACCGGCCACCAAGCCGCCC
>NZ_JBHYKH010000255.1:0-12685 GCF_042741275.1 Streptomyces sp. NPDC058964 | reverse complement strand
TCACGCGCGTAGCGCGCCCCCCCCCGCTGCCCCACTCCGGGGGGGCGCGCGCGGGGGGGGGGGGGATAAGCGGCGTATACGGGGGGGGCCCGGGGCGGGAACGGGGGCCCCCGCCCTGAACGCTGCCGACGCCTAAGGCGTACTACTGACCGTCAGTTGTCGTCCTCGTCGATCAGGAACCCTCGCATCGGCGAAGGCGCCTGCCCCATCGGCGACGGCCCCTGCGGACGGACGGGAGCCATCGGCTGGGTCATCGCCGGGGACATCTGCTGCTGGCCGCCGTAGGACGGGGCAGCGGGGGCCGACGGGCCGCCCATCGGCTGGTTGCCGCCGTAGGACGGGGCGCTCGCGCCTGCCGGAGCCATGGAAGGCGCCGGGGACGGCGGGAGCGACGCGGCGGCCGGGGTGCGCGGCGGGGCGAGCGAGTCGTCGGCCTGGGTCTCCAGCTGGCGCAGCTGCGACTCCAGGTACGACTTCAGACGCGTGCGGTACTCGCGCTCGAAGCCGCGCAGGTCCTCGACCTTGCGCTCCAGCGTGGCGCGGGCGGACTCGAGAGAGCCCATCGCGACGCGGTGCTTCTCC
This sequence comes from Streptomyces sp. NPDC058964, assembly GCF_042741275.1. Taxonomy (NCBI): domain Bacteria; kingdom Bacillati; phylum Actinomycetota; class Actinomycetes; order Kitasatosporales; family Streptomycetaceae; genus Streptomyces; species Streptomyces sp. NPDC058964. Next base: position 12,103 of record NZ_JBHYKH010000255.1, on the reverse strand, counting down.
TGCGCGTCCCGCTCCAGGGCGTCGGCCTTGGCACGGGCGTCACGCTCCAGACCCTCGGCGCGGCTGCGGGCCTCGCCGACGATCTTGTTCGCCTCGGAGCGGGCCTCGGCGATCGCCTGGTCGGCGGTCTGCTGGGCCAGCGAGAGGACACGGGCGGCGCTGTCGCCACCGGGGCCCTGACCGGGGCCGCCCATCGGACCGCCCATGGGGCCGCCCATCGGACCGCCCATCTGCTGCGGCATGGGGGGCTGGCCACCCATCGGACCCTGGCCCATCGGACCCTGGCCCATGCCCTGGCCCATGCCGGGACCCTGGCCCATCGGACCCTGACCCATCGGACCCTGACCCATCGGACCCTGGCCCATCGGACCGGGACCCTGCGGACCGCCCTGGCCGCTGGGACCGGCCGGCAGCTGCGGAGCGCCGCTGGGCAGCTGGGGCGGGCCTCCCATGGGGCCACCCATCTGCTGCTGCGGCGGGCCCGATATGCCGGCGGGCACCGGAGCGCCGGGCCCTCGCATACCCTGCTGGGGCATGCCGGGCTGCTGGTCCTGCTCCGGAGGCTTGCGCATGTTCTGCTGGTTCTGGGCAGCAGCACGCGTGGCCGCCGCCAGCTTGGCGCGCAGGTCCTCGTTCTCACGGAGGAGGCGCGTCAGCTCGGCTTCGACCTCATCGAGGAAGGCATCGACCTCGTCCTCGTCATAGCCTTCTCGGAGGCGGACGGTCGTGAACTGCTTGTTCCGCACGTCCTCGGGGGTCAACGGCATCTCTTCACCTCAACGTAGTCGTCGGCATCGGCAAGACGGTAGTTCACATCGCTCACAGCCGGCTCACGATCGAGATCAGGATGTAGACGATGATCATCAGTACGAAGAAGGACAGGTCGAGCGCCACGCCCCCGAGACGCAGCGGCGGAATGAACCGCCGCAGAAGCTTGAGCGGTGGATCGGTGACAGTGTAGGTGGCCTCCAGAACGACCACCATCGCCTTGCCGGGCTGCCATGAGCGGGCGAACTGGAAGACGTAGTCCATGACCAACCGGAAGATGAGCACGATGAGGAAGCACATCAGCGCGATGTAGATGACATCCAGGACCACGCTCATGACCCGTGCTTCCCTCTCCCCTGTTTTCCCGTGCTGCTGGTACTGCGGTTTCCGGTCTTGCGTCTCAGCTCTGGTTGAAGAACCCGCCCTCTGCGATGCGGGCCTTGTCCTCCGCCGTGACATCGACGTTAGCAGGCGACAACAGGAACACCTTCTGCGTCACCCGCTCGATGCTGCCGTGAAGACCAAACACCAATCCCGCCGCAAAGTCGACAAGTCGCTTCGCATCTGTGTCGTCCATCTCAGTCAGATTCATGATCACCGGGGTGCCCTCACGGAAGTGTTCCCCGATGGTACGGGCCTCGTTGTAGGTCCGGGGGTGAAGCGTGGTGATCCGGTACGGCTCTCGTTCCGACACGACCTTGGGCATGATCACCGGTGCGTTCTTCTCCAGGGACTGACGTTCTTGTGTGATGGACGCCACGGGCGCGATGCGCGCCGGACGTCCTGATTCCGCGGGTAGCGAAGCCGAGTGGGAAACCGGGTCGCGCTGCGCGGGAGGGTGCACCACTCGCACCGATTCGTCCCTTTGGGACTGGTGTGACCCGTGCGACTGGTGTGACGGCTCGTGCCGCCGGTGGTCCCGCTCGGGCTCCGGGTCCAGTTCGGGCTCGAAGTCGTCGTCGGGGTCGAATCCACGGCCGTCGTACCCGTCGTCCTCCACGAGGCCGAGGTAGACCGCCATCTTGCGCATCGCGCCGGCCATGCTCTGAGTCCTCCGCTCTGTGGTGGATCGACTGACGACTGCCAAGTCCCTGCGATCCACGAGGTCGTTGTGCCCGCCTTCGGCGGAATTGACCATATTTTCTGCTGTGGTCCGACTTCCTGGCGACGTTACCCGAGCCCGGGGCGGACTCCGAGTACCGCGGTGCCGACGCGTACATGTGTCGCTCCGGCCGCCACGGCCTGTTCGAGGTCCGCGCTCATCCCTGCAGAGACCATGTTCGCAGCCGGATGGGCTCGGCGCAGGTCAGTCGACAAATCCATCAACCGCTCGAACGCCGCCTGTTGACGTCCGGCGTACTCCCCGGTGAGCGGAGCGACGGTCATCAGCCCGTCGAGCCGAAGTCCCGGAGCGCCGGAGACGAGGTCGGCCAACTCTTCGATTCCGCCCGGCGCCACACCACCCCGCTCCCCTCTTCCGGTCTCGTCCGCGTCCAGCGCCACCTGAATCAGGCACCCCACCTCACGCCCGGCCCGGTGCGCCTCCTTCGACAGAGCCGTGACGAGCCTGGAACGGTCGACGGACTGCACGAAATCCGCGTAGCCGACCACGGATCGCACCTTATTGGTCTGCAATTGACCGACAAAGTGCCAGTTAAGGGGCAGATCCGAGCAGGCGGCCGCCTTGGGGGCCGCGTCCTGGTCCCGGTTCTCGGCCACATGACGCACACCGAGCTCCGACAGGATCCGCACATCGCCGGCCGGGTAGGTCTTGGTGACCACGATCAGGGTCACCTCCTCCCGCTTGCGCCCGGCGGCCACGCACGCCGCGGCGATGCGCTCCTCCACCTTCGCCAGATTTCCGGCGATTTCGCCCTTACGGTCCGTCATGTCCCATCAGTCCAGCCACACATAGCCGGCGAGCCGCCCGGTGGTGCGGTCGCGGCGGTACGAGAAGTGATCGCCCGACTCCAGCGTGCACACCGGCGACTGCTCCCGGTCGTGCACCCCGAGCCGTTCGAGCTGCGCGTGCACGCCGGCGGCCACATCGACCGCCGGCGTGCCCCAGCTCGTCTCGGAGTGCGCCGCCGGCTCGGCGCGGGCCACCTCGGCGCGCATCGCCTCGGGCACCTCGTAGCACCGGCCGCAGACGGCGGGCCCGGTGCGGGCGACGATCCGGGACGGCACGGCACCGAGTTCGATCATGGCCCGTACGGCGGCGGGGACGACCCCGGCGACCATCCCGGGCCGGCCCGCGTGGGCCGCCGCGGCGATCCCGGCGACGGGATCGGCCAGCAGCACCGGCACGCAGTCGGCGGTGAGCACGGCGAGGGCGAGTCCGCGGCGCGCCGTGACGACGGCGTCGACCGACGGGATCTCGGCGTCGGAACCCCAGGGGCCGTCCACCACGGCCACGTCCGCTCCGTGCACCTGGTTCATCCAGACCACCCGGCCCGGATCGATCCCCAGGGATCCGGCCGCCAGTTCGCGGTTGGCCCGGACGGCGGCGGGGTCGTCACCGACCGCTCCGCCGAGGTTGAGCTCCTCGTACGGAACGGCGCTCACCCCGCCCCACCTGTCGGTGAAGGCGAAGTGCGCGCCGCTCACGATGTCGCGCTGTCCTATCACTTCAGGAAGTCCGGCACGTCCAGTTCCTCGGCCGCGCTGTCCGCGTAGGTCCGCGGGGCCGGCGTGACCGGCGGGACGGCCGGGGTGTCGTTCACCGCGGCCGGCGCGGGCTCCGGCTCCTCCTTCGGCGTCACGCTGCCGAGCGCGCCGAAGGACGGGCGGCTCTCCGGCTGCCGTACCGGAGCCGGCTCCTCGCGGCGGGCGGAGGCCGAGGCCGAGCCGAGGACGTTGTCCCGGCGGGCCGGCGGCTGCCCGCCGTCGAATCCGGCCGCGATCACGGTGACCCGCACCTCGTCACCGAGGGCGTCGTCGATGACCGCACCGAAGATGATGTTGGCCTCGGGGTGGGCGGCCTCGCTGACCAGCTGGGCGGCCTCGTTGATCTCGAACAGACCGAGGTCCGAGCCGCCGGAGATGGAGAGCAGCACACCCCGGGCACCGTCGATGGAGGCCTCCAGGAGCGGCGAGGAGATCGCCATCTCGGCCGCGGCCACCGCGCGGTCGTCGCCGCGGGCCGAACCGATGCCCATGAGAGCCGAACCGGCCTCGGACATGACCGACTTCACGTCGGCGAAGTCCAGGTTGATCAGGCCGGGGGTGGTGATGAGGTCGGTGATGCCCTGGACACCGGAGAGCAGGACCTGGTCCGCGGACTTGAAGGCGTCCAGGACCGAGACCTGGCGGTCCGAGATGGACAGCAGCCGGTCGTTCGGGATGACGATGAGGGTGTCGACCTCTTCGCGGAGTTCGGCGATGCCGTCCTCGGCCTGGTTCGCGCGGCGCCGCCCCTCGAAGGTGAACGGGCGCGTCACCACGCCGATGGTCAGGGCGCCCAGGGAGCGGGCGATGTTGGCCACGACGGGCGCGCCGCCGGTGCCGGTGCCGCCGCCTTCACCGGCCGTCACGAAGACCATGTCGGCCCCCTTGAGGACCTCCTCGATCTCCTCGCGGTGGTCCTCGGCTGCCTTGCGGCCGACGGCCGGGTTGGCGCCGGCGCCGAGTCCGCGCGTCAGTTCACGGCCGACGTCGAGCTTGACGTCGGCGTCGCTCATCAACAGCGCCTGTGCGTCGGTGTTGATGGCGATGAACTCGACGCCCTTGAGACCGACCTCGATCATCCGGTTGATGGCATTGACACCACCGCCGCCGACACCGATGACCTTGATGACTGCGAGGTAGTTCTGCGGTGCTGCCACGTCGAAGGCCTCTCGCCTCGAATTACGTTGCCGTCGTCTCGCGGGTACGCCGCGCTCCGCCGACTGATGCCGAATGGGACGGTCCGAGCGCCGACCCGAACCCTAACGCTGAAGTTTAGGGTTACCAGTATGTCCGTTCCTTGGAGTCTTCTGAACAGGACACTAAGTCGACAAGTGGCGTGCGTACAACGAACACGCCGAACCTCCCGTTTTTCTTTTCACCCTATGTGATCAGCCGTAGCAGTGCCCAACCAGGGTGCTGGCCTGCGCTGATGTGCGTCAACTTCCGACTGACGCAGGGGCGGTGGGGACACTGACATCGAAGTGCCGTGCGCCGGAGGCGGCTTTCATCAGCGCGGTGAGGGCGCGGGCCTTCGCGCGACCGCTGTCGGCGCTGCCCCAGGCCACCGTGCGTCCGCCGCTCAGCTCCAGCGAGATGTCGTCGTATGAACGGACTTTGACGACCCGCGTGTCCCGCGCGACCGCGGCCGGAACGGCGCCGGCGACGCGCACCGCCTCGCGCACCAGCCGGTCCCGCCCGAAACGCCGCAGGCTCGCGGCGGACGAACCGGACCGGGACACCTTCAATTCCAGAGTCGGAACGCCTTTCGGCGCCTGCGAAACCGTGGCGAAACGGACGCCCTCGTCGTCCACTTCGACAAACTTTCCGGCCTTTCGGACAAGTAGAACCGGAGCGCGCTCGGTCACTTTCAGCCCGATTCCATGAGGCCAGGAACGGACGACATCAACCACGCCAATTCGGGGCAATTTCTGGCGAAGCCGGGCCTCGATCGCGTCCGTGTCGACGGAAATCAGCGGCTCCCCGACCGGCACGCGCGCGGCCTCGCGGACCTGCGCGGAGGTCAGGACCCGCGTTCCGGAGACCGACACGCGTTCCACGCGCAGCCACTGCGAGCCGTACAACAGCCAGACGGAACCGGCCCCGAGGAGCACGAGGGCGACGACCAGAATGACGATCGTACGAAGGCGCGACGCGCGCAGCCTCCGGACGAGCGGCGGGCCGGACGACTCCTGTTGGCGGTCACCGCGCTCGGCGGTGGTCGGTCCGGCCACGCTCTCTGCCCTCCGTCATATGGTCCTAACGGCGCGAGGCGATCGCCTCGTACACCATGCCGACGAGCAGGTCGTCGGCGTCCCGGCGGCCGAACTCACCGGCGGCACGGGACATCTCGTACAACCGGTGCGGATCGGCGAGCACGGGCAGGACGTTCTGCTGGACCCACTCCGGGGTGAGTTCCGCGTCGTCGACCAGCAGTCCGCCGCCGGCCTTGACCACCGGCTGGGCGTTGAGCCGCTGTTCGCCGTTGCCGATGGGCAGCGGGACATAGGCGGCCGGGAGTCCGACGGCGGAGAGTTCGGCGACGGTCATCGCGCCCGCGCGGCAGAGCATCATGTCGGCCGCGGCGTACGCGAGGTCCATCCGGTCCAGGTAACTTACCGGGATGTAGGGGGGCATTCCCGGCATCTGATGTACCTGCGGCAGTTCGTTCTTGGGGCCGACCGCGTGCAGGATCTGGATGCCGGCCTGCTGGAGCCACGGAGCGACCTGCTGGACCACCTCGTTGAGGCGGCGGGCGCCCTGCGATCCGCCGGAGACGAGCAGCGTGGGCAGGTTCGGGTCGAGGCCGAAGCGAGCACGCGCCTCGGGACGGGCGGCGGCACGGTCCAGGGTGGCGATGGAGCGGCGCAGCGGGATGCCGATGTAGCGGGCATTGCGCAGCTTGCTGTCGGGCGTGGAGACGGCGACCTGGGCGGCGTACCGGGAGCCGATCTTGTTGGCGAGTCCGGGCCGGGCGTTGGCCTCGTGGATCACGATCGGCACGCCGAGGCGCTTGGCCGCGAGATAGGCGGGCAGGGCGACGTAACCGCCGAAGCCGACCACGGCGTCGGCCTTGGTGCGCTCCAGGATCTGCTCGGTCGCCTTGATCGTGCCGCGCAGCCGGCCCGGGACGGTGATCAGCTCAGGAGTGGGCTTGCGCGGCAGCGGCACCGCCGGGATGAGCGCGAGCTCGTAGCCGCGCTCCGGGACGAGCCTGGTCTCCAGACCGCGCTCCGTGCCCAGGGCCGTGATCCCGACGGTCGGGTCCTGCCTGCGCAGGGCGTCCGCGAGGGCGAGCGCGGGCTCGATGTGGCCGGCGGTCCCCCCACCAGCGAGTACGACATGCACCGAAATTCACCGCTCTCCGGACGAGCGCGCCGCCGAGGCACGCCGTCGCATCGTGTTCCATCTCCGAGATCCCCGGCCGGAGCCGGAATCTCCCGCCCGCTTTTTACCAAAGCGGGTCTGGCGCATGGCAAGCGCCGCCCGTGCCGCGGGCTCGTCTCGCGCGAAGGCGATCAGCAGCCCGATGGCGAACATGGTCGGCAGCAGGGCGGACCCTCCGTAGGAGAACAGCGGGAGGGGGACGCCGGCGATCGGCAGCAGACCGAGCACCGCACCGATGTTGATCACCGCCTGGGCGGTGATCCAGGTGGTCACGCCTCCCGCGGCGTACCTCACGAAGGGGTCCTCCGTGCGTCCGGCCACGCGGATACCCGCATAGCCTAGAGCGGCGAAGAGGGCGAGCACCGACAGCGTCCCCGCCAGGCCCAGTTCCTCACCAGTGACGGCGAAGATGAAGTCGGTGTGGGCTTCGGGCAGTTGGCCCCATTTTTCCACACTCGCCCCCAGGCCTGATCCGAAGAGCCCGCCGGAGGCGAGGGCATAGATCCCGTGCACGGCCTGCCAGCAGTCGGCGACCCCGGAGCGGGGTTCGGTGGCGCCGATGCAGGCGAGCCGGGCCATGCGGTTCGGGCTGGTCTTGATCAGGATCACACCGATCGCGGAGGCGACCGACAGCACGCCGACGAACAGCCGGGTGGGCGCTCCCGCCAGCCACAGCAGCCCGAACAGGATCGCCGTCAGGATGATCGCCGTGCCCATGTCGCCGCCGAGCATGATCAGCCCGAGCAGCAGGAACGCGACCGGGACCAGCGGCACCAGCATGTGCTTCCACTGGGTCAGCAGTTTCTTCTCCTGCTTGCGCGCGATCAGGTCCGCGCCCCACAGCACGAGCGCGAGCTTGCCGAACTCACTGGGCTGGATCTGGAAGGAGCCGCCGAGGGAGATCCAGTTCTGGTTGCCGTTGACCGCCATCCCTATCCCCGGCACCTGCACCAGGACCATCAGGAACACGGCGCCGGCCAGGATCGGGTAGGCCAGCGCCCGGTGCAGCTTCACCGGCATGCGCGAGGCGGCGAACATCAGACCGCCGCCGATGGCCGCTGCCAGGAACTGCTTGCGGAAGAAGTACGACCCGGGCAGGGACAGCTGGAGCGCGGTGATCTGGGAGGCCGAATACACCATCACGAGGCCCAGCACGGTGATCAGCAGGCTGCCGCCGAGGATCAGGTAGTACGCGGTCAGCGGCCGGTCCCAGGCTTTTCGCGCGCGCGTGTAGAGCCGTCGTACGGGGCTGTCGCGCGAGGTCCGGGAGGACACGGGCCGCCGCTTGACGGCCCGCTGAACCGGAGGACGGCCCGTACGGCTACTGGACATCACCGGCTCCTCGCCCCCGCCGACCAAACCCGAGCCACATCCGAGTCACACGTTCCTCCATGGGTCCCGAAGCACCCTATGTGGCCGGGACCCGCCTTCAGGCGCCCGCGTCGAGTTCGCGAACCGCCTCCGCGAACGCGTCACCGCGCTTGTTGTAGTTGGTGAACATGTCCATGGAGGCACAGGCCGGGGCGAGGAGCACCGTGTCACCGGCGACCGCCATCCGCTTCGCCTCCTGGACCGCCTGGAGCATCGCCCCAGTGTCGGTCCGGTCGAGGTCGACGACGGGTACTTCCGGTGCGTGTCGCGCGAGGGCCTCTCGGATCAGCGCGCGGTCGGCGCCGATGAGGACGGCACCGCGAAGCCGCTTCGCCGACCTGGCGACCAGCTCGTCGAAGGCCGCGCCCTTCGCCAGACCGCCCGCAATCCATACGATCGACTCATATGCCGCCAACGAGGCTTCCGCGGCGTGGGTGTTGGTCGCCTTGGAGTCGTCGACGTAGGCCACGCCGCCCACGTCGGCCACGTGTGAGATGCGGTGTGCGTCCGGCCGGAAGGCCCGCAGGCCGTCCCGTACGGCCGTGGCGGGCACCCCGAAGGCCCGCGCGAGGGCCGCCGCGGCAAGGGCGTTGGCGATGTTGTGCGGCGCGGGCGGGTTGACGTCGGAGATCTCCGCCAGCTCCTGCGCGTTCTTGTGCCGGTTCTCGACGAAGGCGCGGTCGACCAGGATGCCGTCCACTACGCCGAGTTGGGAGGGTCCCGGGGTGCCGAGGGTGAAGCCGACGGCCCGGCAGCCCTCCTCGACGTCCGCCTCGCGCACCAGGTCCTCGGTGAGTTTGTCGGCCACGTTGTAGACGCAGGCGACCCGGTTGCCCTCGTAGATACGGCCCTTGTCGGCGGCGTACGCCTCCATGGAGCCGTGCCAGTCCAGGTGGTCGGGTGCCAGGTTGAGGACGGCGGCCGAGTGGGCGCGCAGCGAAGGCGCCCAGTGGAGCTGGTAGCTGGAGAGCTCGACGGCCAGGACGTCGTACTCCTCCTCGCCGAGCACGGCGTCCAGCAGCGAGACGCCGATGTTGCCGACGGCGGCCGTGCGCAGGCCCGCCGCCCCCAGGATGGAGGCGAGCATCTGGACGGTCGTGGTCTTCCCGTTGGTGCCCGTCACGGCCAGCCAGGGGGCGGCGTCCGGGCCGCGGAGCCGCCAGGCCAGCTCGACGTCGCCCCAGATCGGCACGTCCGCCTCGGCCGCCGCCGTGAACAGCGGCTTGTCCGGCTTCCAGCCGGGCGCGGTGACGATGAGCTCGGTGCCCTCCGGCAGGGTGGCGCCGTCCCCGAGGCGCACGGTGATGCCGAGCGCCTCCAGTTCGGCCGCCTGCGCGCGGGCGCGCTCGTCGTCACCGTCGTTGACGACCGTGACGAGGGCGCCGAGGCCGTGCAGCACCTTGGCCGCCGGGACGCCGGAGACGCCGAGCCCGGCGACGGTGACGTGCTTGGCCCGGAAGTCGAAGGACTCCGAAGACACCGAAGACACCGAAGAGGTCACTTGTCCGCTGCCCATCCCGCGTAGAAGAGGCCCAGTCCGACGATGACACAGATGCCCTGAATGATCCAGAATCGGACCACCACAAGCACTTCGGACCAGCCCTTGAGTTCGAAGTGGTGCTGGAGTGGCGCCATCCTGAAGACGCGCTTGCCGGTGAGCTTGAAGGAGCCGACCTGGATGACGACCGACATGGTGATGAGGACGAACAGGCCGCCGAGGATGGCGATCAGCAACTCGGTGCGGGAGCAGATCGCGAGACCCGCGAGCACACCGCCGAGCGCCAGCGAACCGGTGTCGCCCATGAAGATCTTGGCGGGCGAGGTGTTCCACCACAGGAAGCCGAGACAGGCGCCCATCAGCGCGGACGAGACGACCGCGAGGTCGAGCGGGTCGCGCACCTCGTAGCAGGCGTTCGGGTTGGTCAGGGTCCCCGCGTTGGCGCAGGACTCCTGGAACTGCCAGACGCCGATGAACGTGTAGGCACCGAAGACCAGGACCGAGGCACCGGTGGCCAGACCGTCCAGACCGTCGGTGAGGTTCACGCCGTTCGACATCGCCAGGATCATGAACAGCGCCCAGACCACGAACAGCACCGGGCCGATCGTCCAGCCGAAGTCGGTGATGAACGACAGCTTGGTGGAGGCCGGGGTGTTGCCGCGCGCGTCGGCGAACTGGAGCGAGAGCACGGCGAAGGCGATACCGCCGAGCAGCTGGCCGGCCATCTTCGCCTTGGCCCGCAGACCCAGCGAACGCCGCTTGACGATCTTGATGTAGTCGTCGAGGAAGCCGACCAGACCCATGCCGGCCATGAGGCCGAGCACCAGGAGACCGGAGTACGTCGGCGCGTATCCGGTGATCACCTTGGACAGGAAGTACGCGGCGATCGTCGCCAGGATGAAGGCGATACCGCCCATGGTCGGCGTACCGCGCTTGCTGGCGTGCTCGCGGGGGCCGTCGTCGCGGATGTACTGGCCGTAGCCCTTGCGCGCGAGGAGCTTGATCAGCAACGGGGTGCCGATCAGGGTGAGGAACAGACCAATGACTCCCGCGAACAGGATCTGCTTCATCATCGGGCGGCAACCTCACCCTCGGCACCGGACTCGAGCAGCGCCTGGGCAACGCTCTCCAGCCCCACCGAACGGGACGCCTTCACGAGCACGACGTCCCCCGGGCGCAACTCGCTGCGCAACAGGTCGACCGCCGCCTGTGCGTCGGACACGTGCACCGACTCCTCACCCCACGAACCCTCGTTATATGCGCCCAGTTGCAGCCAGGACGCTTCCCTGCCCCCGACCGCGACGAGCTTGCTGACGTTGAGCCGGACGGCGAGCCGTCCGACCGCGTCGTGCTCGGCGAGCGCCTCGTCCCCGAGCTCGGCCATCTTGCCGAGCACCGCCCAGGTCCGCCGCCCCTTGCCCATGGCCGCGAGCGCACGCAGAGCGGCTCGCATGGACTCGGGATTGGCGTTGTAGGCGTCGTTGACGATGGTCACGCCGTCCGGGCGCTCGGTGACCTCCATCCGCCAGCGGGAGAGGGAGCCCGCCTCGGAGAGCGCGGTGGCGATCTCTTCCGCGGACATGCCCAGCTCATGGGCGACGGCGGCCGCGGCGAGCGCGTTCGACACGTGGTGCTCACCGTACAGGCGCATGGTCACATCGCTTGCACCGGAGGGTGTGTGAAGCCTGAAGGAGGGCTGTCCGCTGTCCGTGAGTCGTACGTTCTCGGCGCGTACGTCCGCTTCGGCCGACTCTCCGAAAAGGATCACCTTCGCCTTGGTACGGGAGGCCATGGCCCGGACCAACGGATCGTCGGCGTTGAGGATCGCCGCGCCGTCCTCCGGAAGGGCCTCCACGAGTTCGCCCTTCGCCTGGGCGATCTGCTCACGGCCGCCGAACTCGCCGATGTGGGCGGTGCCGACGTTGAGCACCAGGCCGATCCTGGGCGGGGTCAGGCCGGTGAGGTAGCGGATGTGGCCGATGCCGCGGGCGCCCATCTCCAGCACGAGGAACTTCGTCTCCTCGGTGACGCTGAGGGCGGTCAGCGGGAGCCCGATCTCGTTGTTGAGGGAGCCCGGCGTGAAAACGGTCGGCGCCTTGCTGCGCAGCACCTGGGCGACGAGGTCCTTGGTGCTGGTCTTGCCCGCCGAGCCGGTGAGGGCGACGAGGGTCGCGCCGAGGCGGCCCACGACGTGCCGGGCGAGGGCGCCGAGGGCGGCCTGGACGTCGTCCACGACGATCGCGGGCACGCCGACGGGGCGGGAGGCCAGTACGGCGACCGCGCCCGCCTCGACGACGGCCGCCGCGAAGTCGTGGCCGTCCACGCGCTCGCCGACGAAGGCGGCGAAGAGGCTGCCGGGCTCCACCTCTCGGGAGTCCCGGACGACGGGTCCGGTGTCCTGGTAGGACGGTTACC
>NZ_JBHYKH010000254.1:4874-12718 GCF_042741275.1 Streptomyces sp. NPDC058964 | reverse complement strand
AGCGTGGTCGGCGCCGTACCCGTGTTGGATCCGAAACCGCGGATCGGCGGGCTGTCGTACCGTCCCGACACCGTCTGCGACGGCTGGTCCACGGACGCGCTCGACCTGCGGCTCGCCTCGGTGCGCGGCTACGCCCACCGGGCCGAGGGCCGGCCCCGCGAGGACGACGCGGCGGCTGCCTGGGACGAGCACACCCGCACCGTGGTGTTCGCAGTCGCCGACGGGGTCTCCGACGCCCGCCAGCCCCACATCGGCTCCCAGCTCGCCTGCCGCAGCGCGGTCGACGAGCTGCTCGGCCAGGTGCGCGCGAGCGGCGGCTTCGTCACGGACTGGGCCAAGCTGCTGAGCACCGTGCACTGGCAGCTCCGTGTGCAGGCCCGCCGGCTGCTGCGCCAGGAGGACGCCACCGTCGAGGAGACGGCCGACCTGCTGGCCACCACCCTGGTCGCCGGGGCGGCCATGCCCACTCCGGCGGGCGTACGGGTGCAGCTGGTGTCGGTCGGCGACTCCGGGGTGTGGCTGATCAAGAACGGGACCCTGTATCCGCTCCGGGCCGGCAAGGCGGTCGGCGCGGACGGCCTGGTCTCGTCCGCCGTACAGCCCATGCCGTACGTTCCCGCCGAGGTCGTCCCGTTCGAGTACATCCTGGAGCCGGCCGGAGTGCTGCTGGTGGGCACGGACGGGTTCGGCGACCCGGTCGGCGACGGCCGGGGGGTGGTGTCCCGGCTGTTCTGCCGTGAACTGGAGCGGCCGGTCACACCGTTGGGCTTCGCCCACCTGCTCGACTTCTACCGGGAGACCTTCGACGACGACCGCACGCTGCTGGCCCTGTGGCCGCGCGGTGGCGGGGCGGGAGGCCCCCGGTGAGCGATGTGACGACGGTGCCCTGGGTCGTGCCCGAGAAGCTGGGCAACTACGCGGCGGACCGCCTCGGGGGCGGCGGCCAGGGCATCGTGTACGGAGTGCCCGATCCGCAGGGGAGGCTGGCCGGGCAGTACCTGGCGTTCAAGGAGTACCTGCCCAACGTGCGGTACGACGCCGACGTGCTGCACGACCTGGTCTGCTTCCGCCTGCGGCTCGATCCGGCCGAGCGGGCTCACCTCGACGACCGGCTGGCCTGGCCGTCCGCCATGGTGTACCGGGGTGAGGCACCCACCGTCACCCCGCCCTCGCGGAACCCGCGGACCAAGGTGGTCGGCTTCCTCATGCCACGCGTGACGGCGGCGTACGAGCTGCGCAGCCCGCAACTGCCGGAGGTCAAGCAGCAGGCACTGGAGTTCCTGCTCAACCCCGACTCCTACGGCGCCCGGATCGGCCTGCACGTCGACGACGCCCAGCGGGTGGGCCTCCTGCTCGACCTGGCGCGCACCGTCGACCGGCTGCACCGGCACGGGGTCGCGGTCGGCGACCTCTCGCCGAAGAACGTCCTGTTCACCCTCAACGGGGGCCAGGGCCGCTGTCTGCTCATCGACTGCGACTCGATGCGCTACCAGGGCAGGGACGTGCTGCAGCAGGTCGACACCCCGGGCTGGGAGGTGCCCGAACCGGAGAAGGCCACGGTGTTCTCCGACTCCTGGAAGTTCGGGCTGCTCGCCGCGCGCGTCTTCAACCGCGACCAGGACGACAGGGACCCCGGCCCGCTGCGGGCCATCTCCACCGAGCTCGCGAACCTCGCCGTCCGCGGCCAGAACCAGGACCCGCAGCGCCGGCCGGCCCTGTCCGAGTGGCTTCCGGCGCTGGAGCTGGCGCACAGCCGGGCCAAACGGAGCAGGCGCGCCACGGCGCACACCACGCAGCCACCGGCGCCCGGCCCGACGCCCGTCAACCACCCCCGGCCCCGGCAGCAGCCGGCAGCCGCCCCGCAGGGGTTCGTCCTCCCCGCACAGCTTCAGCCGAACCGCCCGGCCCGCACCGGTTCGACGGGCAGCCGGGTGGGCGGCTGGCTGCTCGCCGCGGCGCTGGTCGGCGGGCTCGTCGGCTACGCGGCAACCCACATGGACTCCACGGACGGCACCCCGTCCTCGGTCTCGACCACGGCCACCGGCGAGGTCTACACCAGCGGTGACCCGGGAAGCGGCTCCACCACCCCGGAAACCACCCCCGACACCACCGACGGCACTCCGTCCGACCGGGCGGTGGCCACCGGCGCCACGGTCGACTACTCCCAGGTCGCGGACGACTCCGCGGCCGAGGGGGTGGCGGGCATGTTCGCCCACTTCTTCGGCGCGATCAACGAACAGGACTACGAGAAGGCGCTGAAGTACTACGACCCGGACACCAGCGTGCTGAACCTGGGTTCCACGTCCAGCCGGAACAAGTGGGCGGATGTCATGTCCACCACGCGAGACACCGACTTCGTCCTGGGCGACCTGTCCTCGGACGGTACGTACACCCTGGCCACGCTGAACTTCACCAGCCATCAGGACGCCGGATACGGCCCCGCCGGGAGCCCCTCCGACACCTGCGACCGGTGGACGGTCACCTACCAGCTGACCCACTCGGCCGGCTACCGGATCTACAAGGCGCCCAGGGACGGGGTGAGTTACACGTCCTGCTGACGTCCGGTTCCGGCGCCCTCACCCGCCGAACGCCTGCGTCTTCAGCTGATCCACGGAGCGGATCGACAGTGACTGACGTCCCGTCACGACCCACCCCGCGGCACGCCACTGCTCCAGTACCCGGCTGACCGTTCGGCGGGAGGTCAGCAGCAGCCCGGCCAGGTCGTCCTGGGAGAGGGCGAGGGCGATACGGCGGCCGGTGCCGTCCGGCTCCGGCATCCCGCAGCGCTCCACCAGATCGAGCAGGAGGGCGGCCAGCCTGGCGGGCACCGGCTCGGTGATGCCGGCGCGCTGGAGGTCCGCCTCGCGCAGGCGGCGCGACAGGGTCCGCTCCAGGGCGTCGGCGACACCGGGGCGGGCGCGGGCCAGGACGTGGAAGCGGGAGGCGGGCAGCTGCAGCAGATCGACCGGGGTGGCGGTGACCAGCGAGGCCGAGCGCCGCCCCCGCTCCACCGCCGCCTGCTCGCCGAGGAGTTCGCCGGGGCCGCGCAGGGCGAGCAGGGCGCGGTAGCCGGCGTGCGACTGGGCGACGACCTTGACCCACCCGTGCAGCACCACGATCAGATGGTCCGAGTCCTCGCCCTGCGTCAGGAACTGCCGCCCGGCGTCCAGCACGACCCGGACTCCCGCCCGGAGCAGCCCGGCCCGGTCACCGGGGTCGAGAGCCTCCCAGAAGGGCGCGGGGCGGACGGCCACCACGGTCAGCCCAGCGGCCCGTGGCAGACCGACCCCGCCGAGCCGGTGACCGCCGACGGGGACTGCCGCACCCGCCGGTACCCGGCCCGTATGGAGATCGTCCCCGTCATGCCACCCTCCCGTCGTCGGCCCCCGCACCGGGACTGCATCAGTGTGGCCCCCGCGCCCTGCCCCGAAACCTGTTCGGACGGAGGGATTCGGCACACCCGGCGACGGGCCGGTCAGACGTCCGTGGCCCACTCCCGGAGCGCGGCCCGGCTCGCGAACGCGGCCACGTCCTTGTCGTGCGGCTCGCTCGCGTACTGGTGGAAGAGCCACTTGGCCTTGATGCGGGGTTTGCCCGCGGTGACGTAGTCGGCGATCCAGAGGCCGTCGCCGGCGTACGAGGTGACGTCGACGTCGAGCCAGTAGTTCCGGTTCGCGTACAGCACGACCCGGTTGTCCGGCCGCAGTTCCTTCACCTTGCGGATGAACAGGTCCTTCTCCGCGTTGCTGGCGTGCGTCCCCTCGCTCGTCGTCTCCCAGTCGACGGCGAGGATGTCACCCGGCCGCTCGGGGGTGTGCCGGACGAAGTACTCGGCCTGGGCCGTGAGATTGCCGGGCCACAGGAAGTGGTAGAAGCCGACGACCAGACCGGCGTCACGGGCGGTCTTGGTCTGGGCGGCGAGTCTCGGGTTGACGTATGAACGTCCCTCCGTCGCCTTGACGAAGACGAAGGAGAGACCGTCCGTGTCGTAGGACGAGGACTGGAACGCGCTCACATCGATGCCGTGCAGCATGGGGGGACTCCCTGAAGTGTCAGTGGGGTGACAGGAGACGGAGGTACAGGTCCACCTTTGCACGGGTGATCCGACGGCGCGTCAGGTTTGTCCGACCCCGCACGGTCCGGGCCGTCCCGCTTGTCCCCGCGTGACGCGTGGTGTCATGGTGGATCACATGGCGCCGCCGTCAGTTGATCATGCGTCAATACTCGCCGAACTAAAGGGAGTTCGGCGTGCCGGGCTCGTCCGGCTGCGCGGCCGGCCGCTGCCCGCGCTGGAGGCCGTGGCGGCCTCGGTGCCCGCCCGCACGCGCGACCAGGCCGTGGAGGCGCTGCTGCGGCTGGCCGTGTCCCAACTGGACGCGGGCACCCTGCGCACCGCCGCCGAGTACACCCTGGGGCTGGCCCAGGGAACCAGTGACTGGCCCCCCTCGTCCCGCCGGTCCCGCGCGGCCGAGGTGTACCGGGTGAGCGTGGAACGCTTCCGCAAGCACCACGAGGTGATGGTTCTCGAGCAGGTCGCAGAACGCATCGTCCGGCTGGCCGCGGAGGGGGTCCCGGCAGCCGCCGGCGCCGGGGACGAGTGGGACGGCGCCACCCACCGGTCCGTGGAGGTCTCGGCCGGCGACCGGAACGCAAGGCTCATGGTCCATGTGCACCCCGTCGACCTGCTGCGCGACGTGGACGTGGTCGTCTCCCCGACGAACACCTACCTCGCGCTGCCCGAGCTGTACAAGTCCTCGGTCTCCGCGTCACTGCGCCGCGCCGGTACCGTGCGGGGCGTGACCGGTGACGTGCTGGACGACCCGGTCCACCACGAACTGCGCAAGTGGACCGCCCGGCACGGGACTTCCGGACGCCCGGTGCTGCCCGGCACCGTGGCCGCGACCGGCTCGGGCGCCCTGGCCGGGCAGGGAGTGCGACGGATCTACCACGCGGCCGTCGCCGTACCCCGCGCCGGGACCAACGACTACGACGTGCTGCCCGCCGACGTCACCCGCGCGCACCCCGCATTCTTGGGTGCCAATTCGCGTAAGGACCAGGCAGGTTGGTGTCGATGTCACATACCGTTGCCGTATGACCACGGGGATGGACGAGTGGGCGGACGGCTGTCCGGGGCGCACGGTGACCTGGCCCGACCCGGACGCCTATGTGCTCGTCGAGGGCGTACTGCTGCGCATGCTGCCGGAGCCGCCCGGGCTCGCGCCGGGCACGGAAGTGACCGTGCGCCGTGATCCGGAGCGGGGCCGGCTCGTCGCGCGCGCGGGCAGGGCGACGCCCCCGGACGGCGGCCACGGCGAGGCGGAGCCCGGATGAGCGCGCACGGCATGGGCTTCGGGGCCGGCTACGACGAGCGGCAGCCCGTGGTCCTGCTCCTCGACACCTCGGCCTCCATGGGCAGACCCGTGGGGAACCCCCGTATCGACGAGCTCAACGACGCGCTGACCCGCTGGTTCGACGGCGTGCGCGCAGAGCCGAGGCTGCGGGCGCGGGTGGAGGTCTGCCTGATCACCTTCGACTCCCGGGTGCGGGTCTTCGACCCCGGCGCGGGACGGCTGGTGCCGGTGGAGGAGGCCCCGGCCGGGCGGCTCTTCGTACCGGTGGACGAGATGCGCCCGCCACGGCTCGACGCGTCCGGGCTGACCCGGATGACGGAGGCCGTCGAGGCGGCGCTCGAACTGGCCCGGAACCGCTATCGCGCCCTCCAGGAACAACACGTCCAGGTCCGGCGGCCGTTCCTGTGGGTTCTCACGGACGGCGCGCCCAGCGACGCGGCCGGCCGGCCCCTGGACGCCGAGGCCCTGGCGGGTACGGCGGGCCGTGTGCGCCGGGGCGAGCAGCGCGGGGAGTGCGTCTTCCAGGCGATCGGGGTGCGCGGCGCCGACCTCAAGCTGCTCGAAGTCCTCGCACCCGGCGCCGCGTTGATGCTGGAGAACCTGGACTTCGGGCAGATCCTCGACCTGCTCTTCCAGAGCTCGGACCGGATCGGCGCGGTGCAGGACCCGGGCGACGTGCACCGGCAGCTGGCCGACCTCGCCGCGCGGCGGGAGCGCATGGACCGGCTGGAGAGGGACCACCGGTGATCGTCGCGGGTGCCGGGGTCCAGGGCACCGCTCATCTGGCCGCCGGGCTGGGCTGCCAGGACGCCTTCCGGGCGGTGGACCTCGGGGACACGGCGGTGCTGGCCGTCGCGGACGGCGCGGGCAGCCGGGAGCGCAGCGCACTCGGCGCGCACATCGCCGTGGACGCGGCCTGCCGGCTGCTCACCGAGGAGATACCCCGGGCGCAGGAGGCGCCGGAGACCTGGACGCGGTGGATCGCCGGGCGCGGAGTGCGCGTGGTCGAGGAGTACCGGCGAGCGGCGGAAGGGGTGCTGGGAGCGGACTCCCGGGACGCCGGACCGGGCGCCGGACCGGCGGACCTCGGCGCGCTGGCGGCCGCCCTGGCCGCGGCGGTCGTACGGCCGCCCTGGGTGGCCTTCGTCTCGGTGGGCGACTGTTTCGGCACGCTG
The DNA here is from genome assembly GCF_042741275.1 of Streptomyces sp. NPDC058964. Taxonomy (NCBI): domain Bacteria; kingdom Bacillati; phylum Actinomycetota; class Actinomycetes; order Kitasatosporales; family Streptomycetaceae; genus Streptomyces; species Streptomyces sp. NPDC058964. The sequence continues at coordinate 6,192 of NZ_JBHYKH010000254.1, read as the reverse complement.
CTCACCCACGAGGACCCGGCGGGCACCGTGTCGGACGATGAGAAGTGCGCGCGGGTTCGCTGCCACCTCGTCCTGCCCCCTCCGCCGCCCGGTGCGCCCCGGCCGCCCTTCCTCTCGTCCCCGGGGGCCACGCTGCGGGTACGGACGTTCGTCGTGTGGGAGCCCGCGCTCAGCGGGGTCGTCCTCGCCACGGACGGCTGCGCGGCACTCACCCTCGACCACCCCTCCGTGCGCGAACTGCGGCCGGAGGCAGGTCCGTTACCGGCGGAGCGCTTCTTCGGCGGCCTCGCCGCGACACTGCGCGGCAACGGCGGCGACGCCGAACCCCTGCGGGCCCTGCTCTCGGGCCCCGGGGCGGCCCGGACCGGCGACGACCTGACCGTCCTGTGCGCGCTCGTGGAAGGCGGGTGACCGTGGGACTGACGGTGGTGTCCGACGGCGGACGCGAGTGGCGGCTCACCGAGCGGATAGGCGGCGGCTCCGAGGGGATCGTGTACGGAGTGGCGGACACCCGTCCCCTGGTGGCCAAGCTGGTGCCCGACCCGCCCGACCCGGACGCGTACCGCCGCCGTGTCGTGAGTCTGGTGCGGCAGCGGCGCGAACCACGCACGGTGGGCCTGCTGTCCGGGACCCCCGTCAGACTCGCCTGGCCGATGGTCCCGGTGCGGACCGCGGGCGGCGGCGCCGACGCGGTCGACGGCTACGTGATGCCCGACATGCGCCGCACCCACCGCCCGTTCGCGCATCTGCTGACCCCGGCCGCCCGCGGTGCCTTCCCGCCCCGTGCGACCTGGGCGACGGCGCTGGCCGCCGCCCGCGCGCTCGCCCTGCTGCTCGCCGAACTGCACGCCGAGGGCTATGTCGTGGGCGACCTCAAGCCCGACAACCTCTGGGTCGAGCGCACGGGCCGGATCGGTATGACAGACGTCGACTCCTGGCAGTTCACGGACGGCCGCGAGATGTTCCCGGGACGGATGCGCACCCCGGGCTACACGGCTCCGGAACGGATCGGCGCGCCCGCCGGCACGCCCCCGGACACCGCGTCGGACGACTTCCTGCTCGCCGTCCTGGTCCACCAGCTGCTGCTGGCCGGTCTGCACCCCTTCGCCGGGCACCCCGCGGACGGGAGCGACTACCTCTCCTACGACGACAACGTGCTGCACGGCCGGTGCCGGATCACCGACCGCACATCGGTGCTGCTGCCCCGCTCCGTGCCGCCCGCCGACCTGCTGCCGAGGCGGCTGACGGACCTGTTCCGGGGCCCCGGAGAGCGGGCACCCCGCCACCGCGGCGGCGGGGCCCGCGCGCCCGCGGCCCG
>NZ_JBHYKH010000254.1:0-4864 GCF_042741275.1 Streptomyces sp. NPDC058964 | reverse complement strand
GCCGCGGGGGGGGGGCCTCCCCCCCGCCCCGAGGGGGGGGCGGCGCCCCCCCGGGGCCCCCCCCGCCCCGGGGGGGGGGGGGCGCGGGCCCGGGGGGGCGGGGCCGGTGTGGGGGCCCCGGCCCCCCACGGCGGCGGACTGGGCACGCGCCCTGGCGACGGAACTCGCCCCGGGGCGCCTGAAGGCGTGCGCGGTCAACGCCCGCCACGTCCACACCGTGGAGCGGCCCTGGTGCCCCTGGTGCGACCAGGCCGAGAGCGGCGCGGACAGCTATCCGGAGTCACGGGAGGAGCACGCATGACGACCCACCTCTCCATCGCCAGGACGCTGGACCGCTGCACCGTCCTCGGGCCGGGTACCCGCGCCGTCGTCTGGGTGCAGGGCTGCCCACTGCGCTGCCACGGCTGCGTGGCGTCCGAGACCCTCCCCTTCGAGGGCGGCACCGCCCGGCCCGTGGCCGAACTCGCAGACTGGCTCTGCGGACTGAGCGACGTGGCGGGGGTCACCCTGTCCGGCGGAGAGCCCTTCAGCCAGGCCGGGGCGCTCGCCGCGCTGCTGGACGCGGTACGCGCACGGCGCCCGGACTTCGGCGCGATGGCGTACTCGGGCTTCCGCTACGAGGCACTCCGCCGGGGCGACCCGGACCGGCGGGCCCTGCTGCGGCGGCTTGACCTGCTCGTCGACGGCCCTTACGTGGCGGCCCGGCACGGCAGTCTGCGCTGGCGCGGTTCGGAGAACCAGCGTCTGATCGCGATCGGTGACCGCTACGCGCACGTCCTGGCCGAGCCCGACGCGAGCGCGGGCATCGAGCTGTCGGTGCAGGCCGACGGATCACTCTCCTGGGCCGGAGTACCCCCGACTCCGGGATTCCGGGAGGGACTTGAGGAACAACTGGCGGCGCGGGGGTTCGTGCTGCACACCCAGGCACGGAGGGATGGATGAGCGGATCACCGAAGTACAGCAACGTCAGCGTCGGTTCGGTCTACGCCCAGCGCGAGGCGGAGCGGCGCCGTCGTCAGGCCGCCGCGCGCCGGGCCCGGGAGCAGGAGCGCGCCCGCGAGCGCGCGGCACTGGCCGCCCGGCGCGCCCAGGAGGCGGCGGCCCGCCGGGAGCGGGCCCGCGCCGAGGCCGAGCGCAGGAAGGCCGAACTGGAGGCGCGGCGCAGCGCCGAGCGGGACGCGCAGGTGGCCCGGACCCGCGAGGAGCAGGCCCGTGCCGAGGCACGCCGGCTGGACGAGGTCGCGCAGCTGATCGCCGCGACCTCGGCACCCGGATCCGAACTCGGCCGTCTGGAAGTCGGGTTGGCGCAGCTGCGCGAGCGGGCCGCGCGCGGCGAGGAGCTCGGTGACGCCGTGGAGGAACTGCGCGGCCGGGTCGTCGTCCTGCGAGCGGCCGGGGACCGGCCCGACCGCACCGACCGCGCCGGGGTCCTGGCCGGCCTGGAGCGGCGCCTCACCGAGACGGGCGAGGACGGCGCGGCCCACGACGCGGAGGGGCGACAGCGTTGCGCCGAACTGCTCGACCGGCTGCGCGAGGCGACCGGCCCGGGCGAGGAGGTCCGCTTCGAGGCGCTCCTCGGCACCGTGGAACACGCCCTCGTCCGGCATACGACGACGGTGGCGCGGGCGGTCGAGGCACTCCGCCGGCAGGCCGGGGCCGACCGGGAGCGGGCCGAGGAGGAGCGGCTGCGGGCCGAGGCGCGTGCCGCGGAACAGGCGGCCGCCGACGAGGCGGAACGCGAGCGCGTCCAGGCCGGGGAGGCGGCGCTCGCGGAGGCCGCGGACCGGCTCGGGGTCGTACGCAAGGGCGCGGAGGGCGCGGCGGCCGACGCCGCCGAACTCGGCGCCCTCCAGCTCGCCGACCGGGTCGGGGGCGCCCTGCGCGCCGTGACCGACGCGCTGTCCGCGGGGCGGCCCCGCGAGGCCCTCGCCGCGGTCGGGGCACTGGAGGAGCTGCTGCCCGGGGCCGAGGCCCAGCTGGACGAGCTGCAGCTCGCCTACACCCGCCGCAGCGACCTCGCCCAGGCGCTGAAGGACGCGATGACCGGTGAGGGTTTCACCTTCGCCGGCGGCGAGGACCAGGGCCAGAGCTTCCTGCTGCGCTTCGAGCGGCCCACCGGTGCGAGCTACGACACCACGGTCACCACCGAGGCCGACGGGACGCCGGTGCTGGTCTACCGCGTCGAGGGCGAGCCGGACGTGACGCTGCGCCCGGCGGCGGAGGGCGCGGTCTGCGACCGTACGGAGGACCTGCTGGAGCGGGTGCACGAGGCGATGAGCGACGACGACGGCTTCGTGCCGGGCGAACTCACCTGGCAGGGCAAGCCGCCGGGCCGAAGCGCGAAACGGCTGCCCGGCGACGGGGCCCGGAGGTGGACGACCCCGTGAGCACGGTCGAATGGACCAAGCACGAGGAGGGGCCCGCCGCAGCCGACGGCATGATGCCGCTGTGGGCGGTCTCGCTCGGCTGGGAGCTGCGGCGCGGCCGCCAGGTGATCCTCAACGGGCAGATCCGGGACCGCTGGTGGTTCGAGGACCGGCCCGCCTCCTTCCGGGAACTGGTCGCCGGGGTGCTCGAAGCCCGCGGCGCCGATGTCGTGGGCTGGTGGGACCCGGTCGCCGGGCTCACCTTCCCGCTGCCGGGGCACGCGGAACGCTTCGACGGCCTGCGGTCCCGGGTACCCCCGCCCGGTGAGTCCCCCTCGCCGGGCACCGAGGGCCGGAGCGGGGCGGCGGCGCCCGGCGAGGGGGACGGGGCACGGCGGTGCCCCGCGCGGGGGCCCCGGGGGGGGGGGGGGGGGGGGGGGCGCGGGCGGTGGGGGCGGGGGCTCGGCCCTGGGAGCAGCGGGGGGCGGCCGGCGCCGACCGGTCCGGCGACGAGAGCGGGGGCGACGAGGACGGCGGTGAGGCGCGGACCCGGCGCGGGAGCGAGCGGCAGCGCAGCCGTGACCGCCTGCTCGCGCCGCGTCCGGCCGGGCGGCCGCGCTCCTTCGACGACGTCGTGGCCACCGTGCACCGCATCGTCGCCTCCCCCGACACGGCCGTGGCGTTCGTCTTCCAGGACGTCGACCATCACCTCCCGCCCGGCCAGCCGGAGTCCCACGCCGGCTATCTGCGGCTGCGTGCCGCGATGACCGACGCCGTGACGCCCCGCTCGGCCGCCGAGGGCCGGTCCCCGCACGCCCGCAACGCCGTGCTGTGCGCGGTCGGCGACGTCGGACGGCTGCCGGGCTGGTTCCACCTGGAGGATCCGCGGATCGCCGCCCTGCACATCGGCCCGCCCGACCCGAGCGAGCGCCGTCTGTGGCTGTCCTGGCTGCGAGGGGACTTCAACGGGGCCGAGGACGCCACGCGCGCCGACGTCGAGGCGCTCGTCGGCGCCACCGACGGCATGTCCGGCTGGGACATCGACGCCCTCGCCCGTACGTCCTGGCTCCGCCAGGCATCCCTGCGGAAGCCCGACAAGCTGCTCGAACTCCACCGGCTCAATGTGAGCGTCGACCCGTGGACCCAGCTCGACCGGGACACCGTCGCCCGCGCGGCCGAGGTCCTCGGCGCCCGGGTGGTCGGCCAGTCCACGGCCGTACGGGCCGTCGCCTCGGCCCTGCAGGCGGCCTTCGTGGGCGTCGACTTCGGCAACTCCGGCACCGCGCGGCCCCGCGGCGCGTTCTTCTTCGTCGGTCCCACGGGAGTCGGCAAGACCGAACTCGCCAAGGCAGTGGCCGAGTTGATGTTCGGCGACCAGAGCGCGTACGCCCGTTTCGACATGAGCGAGTACCAGCAGGAGCACGCCGCGGAACGGCTCGCGGGCGCGCCGCCCGGCTACGTCGGGTACGAACAGGGCGGCGAGCTGACCCGGCGGGTGCAGGAACGTCCGTTCAGCGTGCTCCTCTTCGACGAGATCGAGAAGGCGCACCCCCGGGTGCTCGACAAGTTCCTGCAGATCCTGGAGGACGGCCGGCTCACCGACGGGCGCGGGCAGACCGCGTACTTCTCCCAGAGCCTGATCATCTTCACCTCCAACACGGGCGCGGACGCGCTGCGGGACCTGCTGGCCCAGAGCGGGGACGAGGTTCCGTACGGCCACCTGGAGGCCCACTTCACGAGCGCCGTGGAGGAGAAGTTCCGCACCATCGGCAGGCCGGAGATCTACGGCCGGCTCAAGCCCGGCGTGGTCGTCTTCGACATGCTCCGCCGCGAGCACATCGTGAAGATCGCCGACCGCCTGCTCGGTCAGCTCGCCGAGTCGGTCCGCGAGCGCCACCGGATCGAACTCGTCCCCGACACCGCCACCGTGCACCCATGGATCATCGAACGAATGAGCGACCCGGAGCACCAGGCGTACGGCGGTCGGCAGATCCGGAACGAGCTGGAGCGGCTGCGGGCGGCCGTGGTCGGTCACCTCCTGGCGCACCGGCCGGTCCCGGGCAGCCGTCTCCGGGCCGGGATCGGGCCCGGCGGCACGCCCTGGGTCACGCACGACGGCGCGGGGCCGTCCACGGCAGAGGGGAACGGGTGAGCATGCTCGGCATCGACATCGGGCACCGCTACGGCCGGGTCGGACGGCTGGGTCCCGACGGGAGACCGGCGGTGGCCACGACGGCCCTCGGCGGGACGGACGGGGTCGCGGCTCCCGCCGCGGCGCTGGCACTGCTGCTCGCCGCGGTACCGGACGGCCCGGCGGACCGCGAGGCGGTGCTCGGGCTGCCCGCGCAGGGCGGACGGGAGGACGAACTGCGGCGCGCCGCGGAGGACGCCGGTCTCGTCGTCGATCGCATCGTGCCGGAGCCGGTCGCCGTGGCGTTGCACTACGGCGCGAGCGACCAGGGCGTGCGACGCACCGTCAGCAGCGGCACCCCACGGGC
>NZ_JBHYKH010000253.1:6939-12726 GCF_042741275.1 Streptomyces sp. NPDC058964 | reverse complement strand
ACGAGCCACGGAACAGACGCCCAGGACTGGTCGGTCGCGGCCGACGGCACCCTGCGGACCCTCGGCAAGTGCCTCGACGTATCGAACAGCGGGACGGCCAACGGCACCCTCGTCCAGCTGTACACCTGCAACGGCACCGGCGCCCAGAAGTGGACGATCGGCGCCGACGGCTCCCTGACCAATCCCAACTCCGGCCGCTGCCTGGACGATCCCAACTCGTCCACCGCGGAGGGCACACGACTGCAGATCTATGCCTGCAACGGGACGGCCGCGCAGAAGTGGACGCTGCCCGCGGCCTGACCTGCCGCGTTCCGCGACCCCCTCAACCGCACCACACGCATGAGCTCGCGGTTCCGTTCACCGGCGGGACCGCGAGCTCATGCGCGTGGTGCGACGGCCGCCCACCCGGGAGAAGGCGGTTGCTCCGAAGACGGAGTTGTTGCGTCCGCGTCAACGGTTCGGGCAGGTAAGCCCTGTTCATGGACAAGGTCGGTTCGGGCAGGGCTGTAACCGGGTGCGGCCGACGGTGGGCGCTAGGCGGGAAGTCCTTGCCCGGGCGACCGGCGGGCAGCTCCCGGAGCCAGCAACAGCAGGGCGTCGACAAGGTCGTCCGCCGTGCTGCCGGTCGCCAGGCGGCGGAGCTGCAGGCCCATCACCACGGCGACGGTGGTGGCCGCGAGGTGTTCCGCGTTCGGGACGCCCAGGGCGGTGAGGATCTGGGTGGCGAGCCGGTCGTAGGCCGTGAACGCCTCCGAAGCCGCCTCGCGCAGCCGCTCGTCACGTCCGGCGTGCAAGTACAGCTCGAACGGCGCGAGATGCGCGCTGTCGAGGGCTGTTCCGCAGGCCACTTGGCCGGCCAGGGACGCCGCGTCCTCGATGGCCAGGCCCTCGGTCTGGCACTGGTCCGCCAGCTCGGTGAAGTGCCGGGCCTCCTCGCGCACGAAGTACAGCAGGCTCTCACGCAGCAGGTCGTGCTGGGTGGCGAAGTGATAGGTCACTGAGCCGAGCGAGACGCCGGCTTCCTTCGCGATCCTCCTGTTGGTGACCGCCGCGACCCCGTCGTCGCCGATGATCCGCAGGACGGCTGTGATGATGCGCTGACGCGTCGGGGTGGAGGGGGCGGCGTTGGGCATGCCGCCCATTGTTCCACCAGTGCGCTCCCGCCTCCGGCCGGGGCGCGGAACCGGGCGCGGTACGGAACCGGGCGCGGTGCGGAACCGGGCGGGAGTGCGCACCGGGAGGAGGCGCGTGAGTGCACCGGTGGACAGGATCACCCGTCCTCTCTATTGTTCGTTCGAACGAACAGGACCGGAGGTCAGTCGTGCACATTGCTGGGGCAACCGTTCTGCTGACGGGAGTGACGGGCGGTATCGGTGGGGCGCTCGCCGCCGAACTGTCGGCGAGGGGCGCGGACCTGATCCTCACCGGGCGCCGTCGTGAGGCGCTGGACCCGATCGCCGCGCGCCTGGGCGCCCGTACGATTCTCGCCGATCTCGCCGATCCGGGCGATGTGCTGCGGCTCGCCTCCGAGGCCGCCGGGACGCAGATCCTCATCGCCAACGCGGCCCTGCCCTCCAGCGGCGACGTGCTGGACTACACGCCGGAGCAGATCGATCGGGCGATCTCGGTGAACCTGCGGGCCCCGGCCGTGCTCGCCCGACTGCTCGCGGAGGACATGGTGACCGCGAAGCAGGGACACATCTGCTTCGTCGGATCGCTCTCCGGAATAGCGGCCACCAAGTCGTCGTCGATGTACACCGCGACGAAGTTCGGCCTGCGGGGATTCTCCCTGTCCTTCCGCCAGGACCTGCACGGCACGGGCGTGGGGGTCTCGATCGTCCAGCCCGGCTTCGTACGGGAGTTGGGCATGTTCGCGAACACCGGCTCGCCGACGCCCGGCGGTGTGCGCACCGTTGCGCCGGAGCGGGTCGTCAAGGGGGTGATGCGAGCGATCGAGCGGGATGTCGCCGAGATCAACGTCGCCCCGTTCGAGCTGAGGCTGCTCACCAAGATCGCGTCGCACTTCCCGGGATTCTCGGAGCGGGTGCAGCGGCTGGCGGGAGCGGAGCAGACCATGGACGTGATCGTGGCGGCGCAGCGGTCGAGCCGCTGACCTCCTGACGGCCGGGCGCGGCCGTGGAGTGGGTCATCGGCCCCGCGGTGAGGGGCGCGGGGGAGACGGGGGTGTCCGGATGACCGACATGACCGGCGCCGGCGGGTGGGAACTGCTGTCGGCGGGCGTCCGTGCACAGGTCGACGGGTACGTCCTGCGGGATGCCCTCCTGCCTGCGGTGCGCGTGGTCCTGGACGTCGGCCGTGCGCGCGGGATCGGGCTGAATGACGCTCTGCTCGTCGTCAACGACCGCTACCTCCACCACGGCGACAGAATCGCCCGTACCCCCGACAGCCCCCTGGACCTGGAGTCTCTGGCTGCCCGTGCCGCCGGTTGCTCCGGCCGCATCCTGGTGATCGAGGCGATCTGGGGCGGCGACACCGTTCACGACTGGTTCGTGAACCTGCTCGCTGTCACCGCTGACCCCACGGGTGAGCACCGGTTGGCCACGATCCATCGGCATTCGGCCCGTGCGCTGTCCGGGAGATGACGGGGAACCCGGCGCGCTTCACCCGTCAGCGGCGGCCGCCGACAGGGCGGGCCGGGCCCTGGCCGCCCGTCTTTCCGTTCCCTTCCACTTCGCGAGTCCGGATGTCCCGGACGGCGAGGCTCCCCGCCGGCGGCCGTGAACGCCGAAGAGGCGGACGGCGAGGTCAATCGAGGCCGGGGCAGGCGCGTCGCCGAGAGAGCGTCAGCCTGCGCCGCTCTCGGTCGATCCCCGTGACGACCACCGTGATCTCATCGCCGACCTGGACGACTCCTTCCGGAGTCCCGACAGGTGCCGAGGAGAGCTCCCGGACATGGACCAGTCCCTCGACCCCGTCGCAGACCCGGACGAAGACGTCGAACGGGATCAGCTTGGTGACGTGACCCCGCAGTGTCCGGCCCGGCGCGACGGTGTCGGCAAAGGTACGGAAGGGATCCGGCTGCGTCGCCCGCAAGGACAACGCGCCTCTCCGTTCCATGTGTCGAACTGAAGGAACTCGCATGCGACGCGCTGACCGACCGTCACGACGTCGGAGACCGCCTCGAAATGCCGCCAGGAGAGTTCGGCAACCGAGATGAACCGGACGCCGGGGAGGACCGGGTGGCCGGGGCCGTCGTCCAGTGCCACGAACACACCGAACCGTTCGATCGGCGCGACCGTGCCGGGCAGGATCTGGCCACGCCGAAGTGATTTCAGGAACGCCCATGGTCCGGGGTTCTCGGCTGCGGCCGTGGACAGCTGGGCCCGGCCCTCGTCCGGATCGACGGAGATCACCTCCGCGGTGATCCGGCGACCGACGTCCGCAGCCGGGAACCGGGGCCCGCACCAGGACTGCTCCAAGGGCCCTGCCATGCCCAGCGGATGGGCGGAGAACCCGTCCAGGGTCACGGCCGCTCCGGACCGCGTGACCTCCGCGATGGTGCCGCCGCAGAGGTCACCAGCACGCGTCGCCGCCAGAAACTCCCGGGCCGACGACCCGTCGTCCGCCGCTCCGTCCATGGCGTTCAGCCTCTCGCGAGGAGCCGAGCGCCGGTCTGCGGGGCGCTCCTGCAGTCGTACTCGCAGGCACATCCGCCACTCGGCACAACGCCCGGAGTTTCGCACCGCCCCGTAGCGCAAGGGGAGTTACCGCCGGTACAGTCCGGCGCGACTCACCGCGGTTCTCCTGTAAGGACTTCATATGGGTGCAGAGACTTCCGCCTTGACCCGCTCCTCGCGAAGATTCCGCGCCGGCCTGGCGCTCCTGCTGCTGGCAACGGCCCTGGCGCTCGATCCGGCGCCTTCCCACGCCGCCTCGGGTCTCGACGACACTCCACTGGACCGGGTCGCCGTCTCGGGCCTGCACAACGCCTACGATCCCGCCAAGTCAAACCGGCTGACCAAAGAACTCGACATGGGCGCGCACCTGCTGGAGATCGACGTCTACACCACCTACGGCGGCACCGCCGGATGGATCGTCAGCCACTCCGATCCGCTGTTCAACGAGAACAACTGCACCTACACCACCGGCTCCGGGGTCTTCAAGACCACGTGGCGCAACGGCAGTCTGCGGACTTGCCTGGACAACCTCGGCGACTGGAGCCGCAGCCACCCGGACCATGACCCCGTCTATGTCAAGCTCGAGCTGAAGTGGGGCTTCCGCAGCAATGCCGGCATGGGGCCCGCCGAGATCGACCAGCTCATCAGGAATCACATCGGTGCGGAGAACATCTTCAAACCCGCCGACATGGTGCACGGGAAGTACCCCGACCTCGACTCCGCCGCGAAGGCCGGGGCCTGGCCCTCATGGCGGGAGATGCGCGGGAAGTTCGTCTTCTACCCCATCACCGGCACCATCGAGAACCGGCTCGCCGGCTATGACCTCGACACCCTCTCCACCGCCGAGGAGTACGCACGGCACGTCCGCGATCTGGCGGCGGCGGGCGGTCTCGACCAGGCCATGATGTGGCCGGAGACGGATCTCACCCCCGGCGGCGGAGATCCTCGGGAGATCTACGATCCCTCACTGCGTCCCTGGTTCGTCCTCTTCGACGACCAGGCGACCGACTGGCTCAGCGGGACGCCCGACTTGTCCTGGTACTGCGCCAACCGCTACCTCACCGTCGCGACCGCAGCGGAGTCAGTGGCTCCCGCTCTGGACGCGACGGATCCGGACCCGGTCGCGGCGGCCGAACGAGTCCGCCACATCGCCCAGGAAGGCCGGGCGAGCGTGACGACATTCGACTGGATGAACGCGCCCGGCGCCTTCGCGGTCCAACCCCGAGGCTGCTCCTGGAACCCTTGATCCTGTGATCCTGGCACGAACGGATCTGTAGCCGTCGGTCGAACGTCAGCCGTGCCAGAGCTCGGCCACCTCGGCTGTGCGCACTCGCCCGGGCGTGGCCGGCACGGGCGGCGGGCGGGCGGCCGGGGGGGGGGGGCGCGGGCGCCGGGGCGGGGGGGGCGGCGCGGGCCCCCCCCCGGGGGCGGGGCGGCCCCCCCCCCCCCGGCCGCGAAGAGGCGGGCACGGCGGGCCCGCAGCACTGTGGCTATGTTCATTGATCGTCGCACGCACACCATCTGACCCGCAGTCGCCCGCTGCCGCACGCCAAGGGCCGCCTGATGAAGGCCCATCGAGGGGCAGAAGGCTCCGTTCGGGTGACCGGGCGCGGTGCCCGGCCCGTCCGTGCTCGGCGACCGAACGTGCGGCAGCCGGCAGTTCGTGTCAAGGCCCGGCCGGGCCACCGCTCTCGTGCCGCCGGGCGGTGGCCCGGTCAGCCCGCGGGCGTCGTCGCGTGGCGTCGTACGACCGGTGCCAGATAGTCCACTTGAGGCGCCCCGAGGCCGGCCAGGTCCGCCTCGGAACGGACCAAGGCGATCCGGTCGAACTCCGGCTCGCGACCCCGTGCCGCCTCCGAGGCCACCAGAGCCGCGAACCGGTGGTGAAGCAGCTCGGCCGGCCGGGCCGGAGCGCGGAACAGGAAGCCGACGTTCCCGCGCTCCCCGCGTGTGACGAGCCAGAGGGCCAGCTCTTCGGGCGGGGTGGTGATGCCGGTCTCCTCCAGGAGCTCCCGAGCCGCGTGGGCGCGGAGCGCGGCCACCTCGAGCGGCTCGCCGTGCGGCGGGGGGGGGAGGGGGGCCCCGGGGGGGTGCGGCCGGCCGGGGGGGGGCGGGGGGGGGGGCCGGCGGCCCCCCCCCCGGCGTCCCG
>NZ_JBHYKH010000253.1:0-6929 GCF_042741275.1 Streptomyces sp. NPDC058964 | reverse complement strand
GGCGGGGGTTCCATGGAACCCCCGGGGAGCTGCAGCCGGCCGGGGGCGGCCGTCGAGGGCGACATGCGGCCCACCAGCAGTCGTCCGTCCTCCGCGGGCTGCGCCACGGAGACGAACACGGAGGACACCGAGGGCGCACCCGGAACCAGGCGCAGGGTGCGGTACCGGTACGTCGTCCTCGCCCAGGACAGGACCAGGCCGCCCCGCTCTCCCTGTTCCAGCCCCAGGCCGGCCACCGCCGGTCCGTCGAAGAGGCTCGGATTCGCGCGGACCGCCTCGTCCCAGAGCCGGTTCATGGCCAGCCGGTGTACGGCGGACAGCCGAGGCGCGACGCCCTCGACGAAGCCGAGCCGCGGTGCGTCGAACAGTTCCACGGAGGCCTGCCCGACGGGTCCGTGCGCATGCGCACCGCGCGGAGCGGTGTTCCGGGGATCCACATTCCAGTCGGGCGGCAGCTCCTCGTCGCAGAAGACGCAGACGAAGTGGCCTTCGCGCACGACATTGACCTCCTGGCACGAAACGCAGCGCCGGAACACCACCTCGTGGGTGAATCCGGCGGGGCGGACGAGCCCGGCCCGGTCCAGGGCGTCCGCGACGGCCGGCCACGAGTCGACGTCCGGGCAGTAACCGGTCGACTGGTTGCCGACCTCGTCCACCAACCACCGCCCCGAATCCACCCTGAAGCTGATCTCGCCGGCGGCGAGCACCGCCCCGCCCGCCGCGCAGACGACGTGCTCACTGCGGCGCGGTGCCAGTCGCAGCACGCCCTCGGCATCGACCACGAAGGTGAACGGCTCGGCCGTCTCCAGCGCGCCACGGGCCGACACCCAACGAGCGAGGTCCCCTGCGCAGCGGATACCCTCCCCCGCTGCGTCCGGCCGGACGAGGTCCAACAGGTGGTCGGGGCCCACATAGCCGTAGAGCCGTCCGGTCGCCGCCACGGCCTGTACACCCCCGCCCTTCACCGGATCGCGCGGCTTGGATCGCGATCCTCGGTACAAGAGTCACGCAGCTTATCGATCGATCACCCTCCGGTCACGCCACGGGCGCGCACTGCTCCGTGCGAGTGGTGCATCCGCCGGGACGGTCGTAGCGTCGATACAGAGGCGATCACTTAGAGGCGACCACGCACGAGCGGGAGCAATGATGGCAAGACCAGCGCAGTACACGGCGATCATGCTCGGGACGGCCACCTTGCTGACGGCGGCGATGACGACGGCGGCCGCCGATCCGACGGCCACTTCGCAGGCCCCACGGACGGTGACACGCCAGTCCGCCACCGTGCTCGTCGACTGCCTCTCGCAAACGAACGTGCACCCCAAGGACTTCATCCTGGCGTGCGGCGACGGCAACAGCCGTCTGGTGGAGATGCGCTGGACGGAGTGGGGTGCGACCTCGGCGACGGCCGTCGGGGTGAACGTGGTGAACGACTGCAAGCCGTACTGCGCGGCGGGCACGTTCCACGGGTATCCGGTGGTCGTCCGGCTGGACAGCCCGCAGCCCTGGAAGAAGGACCCGGCGGTCCAGCACTTCACCCGGATGAGCCTCACCTACACCGACACCCGGCCGGACGGATACACCCGGGTCATGACCGTCCCCCTGTGGAACTGACCCCGTCCCGGGGCAGGAGCCGCCGATCGCACCCGGCGCGGATCGTTCCGGCTCCCGACACCACCCAACGTCTCACCCCCGGTTCCCGGACATATCAGCACAAAACGTGTGTTATTCAGTCATGCACACACCTTCGCGCCGTACCTTGCTCCGTGCCCCGATCGCGGCCGTCGGCTCGGGAATTCTCGCCGGCTGCACCGAATCCGGCTCGCACTCGGACTCCGGACAACACCCGGAATCCGGGGCGAGCGCGGTCAGCAGCGGTTTCGTTCCCAAAGGTCCCAAGGGCTATGTCAACCCTTCCGGACCGGAGGTCCGCGCCGCCGAGCGGAAGCGCGGGTCCGGCCCTGTGCGCACGTACAAGTTCACCGCCGCCCCGGTAACCGTCGATCTGGGCGGACGGAGGGTGAGCACCTGGGGATATGGCGACACCCTGCCCGGCCCGCTGGTCCGCCTCACCGCCGGGGACGTCCTCAGCCTCTCCCTGGCCAACCGCCTGCCGACCACGACCACCCTCCACTCCCACGGCGTGCGCCTGCGCTGCGACATGGACGGCGTGCCCGACCTGACCCAGGCGCCGATCCCGGCCGGAACGGACTTCACCTACCGGTTCACCGCCAGCCACCCGGGGACGTACCTGCTCCACTCCCACGTGGGACTGCAGCCCGACCGTGGCCTGTACGCGCCGCTCATCGTCGACGACCCCAAGGAACCCCTGGCCTACGACAAGGAGTGGCTGATCGTCCTCGACGACTGGGTCGACGGCGTGAACGGCTCCACCCCCGACCGTGTCCTGTCCCAGCTGCTCCCCCCGGGCAAGCACGTGAAGATGGAGGGCATGGGCATGGCCATGGGAGCCGAACGCGGCCACGCGGGCCCGAACGGGACCGGTCCCTCCCGCGTCCTCAACCACTCCTTCAGCCCCATGCTGCACAGCGAGGGCGGCAGTGTCGCGTACCCTCATTACCTCGTCAACGGGCGTATCGCCACGGCCCCGTCGGTCTTCCAGGCACGTCCCGGCGACCGCATCCGGCTGCGGATCGTCAACGCGGGCTCCGAAACCGCCTTCCGCGTCGCACTCGGCGGCCACAGCATGACGGTCACGCACACCGACGGCTACCCGATCGAGCACAAGCGCACCGACGCGCTCATCGTCGGCATGGCCGAGCGCTACGACGTCCTCGTCACCGCCAGGGACGGCGTCTTCCCGTTCGTCGCCCGGGCCGAGGGCAAGGAAGGCCAAGGACTCGCCCTTCTGCGCACCGGTAAGGGGAGAACCGTTCCGCCGGCCGACGCCCGGCCCGACGAGCTGGACGGAGAGGTGGTACCCGCCCGCCGCATGAGACCGCACGAGTCCGTGGACCTCGGCAAGGGCGAGCCCGACCGCCATCTGCGCGTAAGACTCACCGGCGGCATGCGGCGGTTCGACTGGGGCTTCGACCACAAGCCCTATTCCGTCACCCAGCGCCATCCCGTCCGTCAGGGCGAACGTGTGCGGCTCACCCTCGTCAACGCCACCGACATGTGGCACCCGCTCCATCTGCACGGCCACACCTTCGCCCTCACCGGCATCTGGGACGTCGGAGCCCGCAAGGACACCTCGATCGTCCTGCCCCACCGCAAACTCGTCGTCGACTTCATCGCCGACAACCCCGGTCTGTGGATGCTCCACTGCCACAACCAGTACCACTCGGAAAGCGGCATGATGACGGTCCTCGGCTATCAGGCATAACCACTTCCACCCACACGGACCGCCGCTCCCCGGCAGGGTGCGGCGGTCCGTCATGACGGCGTCCGCCCAACTCGCCGGCACGGCACAGATCATCACGATGCGGCAGCGACAACCTGCTGACCGTGACTGCTCACTTGACTACCTGCGGTCACACGCGATTGGCTCTCCGGCCAGGAGAGTCGCCCGGTCGGCACGTATATGTGCCGCGGGTGGCGATCCATCCCCCGCATGCTCGGCCGCACAGCGAGGTGCCGCTCCCTCATGAACCCTCCCCCTCCACCGAGAACCCTCCGCAGTCCGGCACACGGTCTGCCGCCGGCCGCGCTGCTGGTCGTCACCTGTCTGCTCATGTCCGGCTGTTCCGGATCCGGCGGTGCGCGGTCGGATGCGAACGACGGCGGTCCGGGCACCGGCCGGATGACGATCGCCCTGGTCAGCCACGGCAATCGCGGTGACACCTTCTGGGACCTGGTGCGCCGGGGCGCGGAGGCCGCGGCCGCCAAGGACAATGTCGAACTGACGTTCACGAGCGACTCGGACGCCGCCGGGCAGGCCGAGCTGGTGCGGGACACGATCAGGGACAAGGTCGACGGCATCGCGGTCACGCTGGCCAAGCCGGAGGCGATGAAGGGCCCGATCGCGCGAGCGAGGGCGGCGGGCATCCCGGTGGTCGCCGTCAACTCCGGTATAGACGTGTGGAAGTCGGAGGGTGTCCTGGAGTACTTCGGCCAGGACGAGAGCGTCGCGGGCCGTGCCGTCGGCGACAAGCTGGACGGTCTCAAGGCCGGGCACACCCTGTGCGTGATCCACGAGCGCGGCAACATCGCCCTCGAGGCCCGCTGTGCGGGCGTGAAGAAGACCTTCGCCGGCCGGACGGACATGCTGTACGTGGACGGCAGCGACATGGACGCGGTGACCGACTCCATCGCGGCCCAGCTCCGGCAGGACCCGAGCATCGACGAAGTCGTGACGAACGGCGCGCAGTTCGCGCTCGCCGCGGTCAAGTCGGTGCACAAGGCCGGCAGCAGGGCGCACATCGCGACCTTCGACCTCAGCAAGGATCTGGTCAAGGCGGTGCGGGACGGGGACGTGCAGTTCGCCGTGGACCAGCAGCCGTATCTGCAGGGCTACCTCGCCGTGGACTCGCTGTGGCTGTACCGGACCAACGGAAACACCAGTGGCGGTGGAGTGGCCCCCGTGCTCACGGGTCCGGCGTTCGTGACCAAGGCGAACGTGGCCGCGGTGGCCAGGTACGCCGCCAACGGCACCCGTTGACCCGGAACCCGCCGACCTGGCGCACGGTCACCCGTCGCGCGAGTCGCGCCCCCTCCCTCTCCCCCTTCCCCGACCGCCCACTAGGACGACGATGTCTCCACGGACAGGTGCCCGCCGCCGTCTCGGCTCCATACGTCTCTCCCTGATCCTGCTGGCGCTCGTGCCGAGCGTCACCCTCGCCGCCATGTGGGGCGTGACGACGACACAGATGTTCTCGGAAGGACTACGGCTGCGGTCCCAGACGCAGTTGAGCAGGTCCACCGGCGCCATGGGCACCGAGGCCACGCTCGCCCTGCAACAGGAACGGAGTCTGTCGGCCGTGTGGCTGGCCTCCGGGCACGGCTCCCGGGCCGCCCTGGACGCACAGCGGAAGAAGACGGACGCCGCGGTCGCCAAGCTGGTCGACCGGGCGGACGCGATCAAGAAGGCGCCCGCCCGCATCAAGGACAGGCTGTACTCGGTCGCCGCCTCGGTGAGCAGCCTGGAGTACTACCGCGGCCAGGTGGACGACCCCACCGACATCACCGCCGCGCAGGCGCTGGGCCAGTACACCTCGATCATCGACGACCAGATCCACGGCTTCCAGGAGCTCTCCCAGGTCGACGACGGCGACCTCACCTCGCAGGCCGGTCCGCTCGTGGCGCTCGAGCACGCCGCCGAGTTGGTCTCCGAGGAGGACGCGCAGCTCACCCTCGCCGGTCCGGCCGGGTACATGAACGAGAAGTCATGGGCCGGGTTCGCGCAGCTGGTGAACACCCGCCGGTGGCTCGTGCAGGACCAGATCGTCCCCTCGCTCACCGGAGACGCCAAGCGGCAGACCGAGGAGATCCTGCAGAGCGCGGACTGGCACACCCTGGAGTCCGTCGAGGACAAGGTGCTCGCGGCCCGCGCGACCACGGGGAAGGACCGCAGGATCCCCCTGCCGGACCTGCAGAAGCAGTGGCGCGCCGCGCTGATCAAGGTCTCCGACCAGTACTCGGCCCTCATCCGGCAGCAGACGGGCGATCTGCTCCGGCGCAGCGCCGACAACGCGCACGAACTGCTCGTCACCGCCGCCTCCCTGAGCGTCGGCGGACTCGCCGCCCTGCTGGTGTGCGTCGGCATGTCCTGGCGCATCACCCGCTCGCTGTCCCGGCGGCTGCGCGGTCTCAGGGTGGCCACCCTCGGCCTTGCCGAGGAGCGGCTGCCGGACGTGGTCGCCCGGCTGGATCGCGGCGAACGGGTCGACGCGGAGCTGGAGACCCCGCCGCTGGACTACGGCGAGGACGAACTCGGCCAGGTCGCCAAGGCGTTCAACACCGCGCAGCGCACCGCCGTGCACACGGCGGTCGAACTCGCCGACATCCGGCGGGGCTTCCAGAAGGTCATCCTGGGCATCGCCCGGCAGAGCCAGAACCTGGTCAACCTGCAACTGACCAAGCTCGACGGCCTGGAACGGCAGCACACGGACCCGGACATCCTCAAGGGCCTGTACGAACTGGACTCCACGGCAAGCCAGTTGCGCCGCTACGAGGAGAACCTGGTCGTCATCAGCGGTGAGCGGCCCGGGCGCAGCTGGAACGAGCCGGTCGCCCTGATCGACATCCTGCACAGCGCCGTCGGGGAGGTCGCCGAGTACCAGCGGGTGGGCGTGCGCACCGACGAGGAGGTGAGCCTCGCCCCGCCCGCGGTCGCGGACGTGATCCATCTGCTGGCCGAGCTCATCGACAACGCGACCCTGTACTCCCCCGCGCCCAGCCCGGTCGAGGTGCGCGCCGCGATGGTGGCCAAGGGCCTGGCCATCGAGGTGGAGGACCGCGGGCTCGGCATGTCCGAGGAGGACTACGCCTCGCTCAACGCCCAGCTGGCGGTGGAGCCGAAGTTCGACGTGGTGGCGCTCGCCGACGACCTCCGGCTCGGCATGTTCGTGATCGCCCGGCTCGCCACCCGGCACGGCATCGCCGTCACCCTGCGCCCGTCGCCGTACGGCGGCACCACCGCGATTGTCCTGGTGCCGCACGAGATCGTCGTGCGCGACGCTCCCGGCGCGCCGCCGGCGTCCAAGGCCCCAAAGGAGACGACGGACAAGAGCGCGGACAAGAACGCGGACGAGAAGACGGCCGAGAACCCGGCAGAGAGGACGGCCGAGAAGACCGCCGAGAACGGGACAGGGCCGGCGCCGCCCCTCCCCCTGCGGGCCGGCCACGCCGAACCGGCCCGTGGCTCCGGCGCCGCGGGCGCGCGCGCCCCCCCGGGCGCGCGCGCGGGGCCGGGGGGGCGCCGGGGGGGCCGCCCCCGGGCCGGTGGTCAGCCGACCGCGCCTTCCATCTGG
>NZ_JBHYKH010000252.1:0-12743 GCF_042741275.1 Streptomyces sp. NPDC058964 | reverse complement strand
GGGGTGGGGGGGGGGGGGGGGGGGGGGGGGCGGGGCGCGGGGGCGCGTGGGGCGCCCGCGCCGCGCCGCCGGGGGCCGCCCCCCCCGCGGCTGACGCGGCGGCGCCGAGAACGGTTCTGCGGCCGACGGAGGAACCCCGCGGAGCAGGGACATCCGGGGAGACGGAAGGCATGGGGCGGCTCTCCTTGTTCAGGAAGCGAACGGTGGGGAGTTCAGGGAGCGCTCTCTCGCCGGGGAATGCTTCATGGCGTGAACACAACCGTCAAGAGGTGTGACCGGAGTTCGTCGCGCTCTGTCCAAACCCTTGACGTCTCTTCCTTCCGAGGTTTAACTCACGTCCTAAATTAAGCCATGATGGCAATCCCGGAAGGGGACACCTGGAGCCATGCGCAGCATCCGAGCCGCGGCCGTCGGCGCCGTCACCCTGTCTCTCGCTCTGGCGGCCTCGGCCTGCGGCGGAGGCTCGTCGACCGGCGGCGGGTCCAACGACTCGCCGAAGACGCTCACTTACTGGGCGTCGAACCAGGGCGCGAGCATCGCGGTCGACAAGAAGGTCCTCCAGCCCGAACTCGACAAGTTCGAGAAGCAGACGGGCATCAAGGTGAAGCTGGAGGTCGTCCCCTGGTCGGACCTGCTCAACCGCATCCTCACCGCGACCACGTCCGGCCAGGGCCCCGACGTGCTGAACATCGGCAACACCTGGAGCGCCTCCCTGCAGGCCACCGGGGCACTGCTGCCGTGGGACGCGAAGAACTTCGCCAAGATCGGCGGCAGGGACCGCTTCGTCGACTCGGCGCTCGGCTCCACCGGCGCCCAGGGCAAGGACCCGGCCGCCGTACCGCTGTACTCGATGGCGTACGCCCTCTACTACAACAAGAAGATCTTCGCCGACGCCGGCATCGCCAAGCCCCCGGCCACCTGGGCCGAACTGGTCGCCGACGGCAAGAAGATATCCGCCAAGGGCAAGTCGGCCCTCGGCGCCGCGGGCGCGAACCTCGCGGAGAACATCCACCACGTCTTCGTCTTCGCCAAACAGCACGGCGCCGACTTCTTCACCGCCGACGGCAAGCCGGACTTCACCAGCGACGGCGTGGTCGCCGCGGTCAAGCAGTACGTCGGCCTGATGGCCAAGGACAAGGCGATCCCCACCGGGGACGCCGAGTACGCACAGAACCAGTCCGTCAGCGACTTCGCCAAGGGCAAGCAGGCGATGCTGCTGTGGCAGTCCGCGGCCGCCAACCTCAAGTCGCAGGGCATGAGCGAGGACGACTACGGCATCGCGCCCGTCCCGGTGCAGTCCGGCACCCCCGGCACCGGCACCCAGGTCAACTCCATGGTGGCCGGCATCAACCTCGCCGTATTCAAGAACACCGACAACCTCGACGGCGCCACCAAGTTCGTGAAGTTCATGACCAGCGACGCGGAGCAGAAGACCCTCAACACCGCCTACAGCTCCATCCCGCCGGTCAAGGCCGCCCAGTCGGACGCCGCGTTCACCGGCCCCACCACGGCCGTCCTGAAGGACACCCTGGCCACCAGCGCCGCCGCGCTGCCGCAGGTCGCCGCGGAGTCGCAGTTCGAGACCACGGTCGGTACGGCGGTCAAGAGCCTGTTCGCGGACGCCGCCGCCGGACGCCCGGTGACCACCGACTCGGTGAAGGCGGCGCTCCAGAAGGCCCAGCAGCAGATGCCCGCGAAGTGAGCACCAGCACCATGACGACCGCCACCGAGGTCAGGAAGACGGTGCGGCCGGGCTCCCCCGGTGCGGCGCGCGACCCCCGCCCCCCCCCGCGGCGCCCCCAATCTCCGCTATTTGGGTAGGAGGAACATACACCCCGTCAGGCGGTTGACAAAAAGCCTCAGCTCAGGGCGTTATATCTACCCTATTAACCGGCGAGGCGCATCGGGTGTTGAGTCGACTCCGATACCCGCGAGTGCTCGCGTAGGCTTCATCTTCAGCACCCCGCCGTAAGGCGCGCTAGGCCTTGCCGCCTTGGCGGTGAGCTTGTTGCCATCCTCGGGCGCGAAGATGTTGACAGCGATGCGATGCGGAACTTTGCCGCGAAATCTCATTCGGAAGAGATTCAGGATCACCAAACGTGAAACGAGATTCGGAAGACGTAATCGTCTAGACGGAAACATGATGCGTGATTTGGAACTGTGAAACTGAATCCGTAACGCGAATCACGTAACGGGAATCCACTTCCAAGCAAAGTGGCTGTCACGAATCGCGCTGCAAGTGTCTGAAAGTTCGGTTCAAACATCGCCGAAGACAGCAGCGACAGCCTTGCGTGTGCGCTCCTGGCTGGACGGCATGAGGTGCGCGTACACACGCAGGGTCAGGCCAGGATCCGCGTGGCCGAGGTACTCGGCGAGGGCCTTGATGTTCTCGCCAGCGTCCAGGAGCACCGAGGCGTAGAAGTGCCTCAGTGCGTGCATGCCGTTCTCGCGGGACTCGGCGTACGACCCGCCCGGCTCCCGTTCGGGGATCACCCCAGCCGAGGCGAGGGCCCGCTTCCACACCTCCTCGTTGAGGGACGTACGCCAGACGTGACCCCTGCGCGGCCCAGTGAAGATCAGCCGCTTGGTCACCGGAGGGCCGTCCGCCACCTTCCAGGGCAAGGTGATCTCGACCGGCGGGAACCGCTTCATGTGGGTCCGGAGGGCGTCAGCGACTGGACCGGGCAACGGCACGTCCCGGAGCTTGCCACCCTTCGGTGGGGCGAAGACGGGCTTGCTGCGGCTCAGCTTGAGTTGCTGGACCACGTGGAGCGTTTCCGACTCGAAGTCGATCGCGTCCACGGCCACGCCGAGGATTTCGCCCTGTCGGAAGCCGCAGCCACCGCCCAGGTCGACCATCGCTTGGTACCTCTCGGCCATGCCAGCCCGCACAGCGAAGACCCGTTCCGGCGTCCAGGGGACGACGCGCTTGCTGTCCACGGTCGGCGGCCGGACCGAGCGGGCGGCGCACGGGTTCCGAGGAAGGTGCCCGTCGTCTACGGCTGCGCTCAGAGCGGCCCGGACGTTGGAGTAGATCGTCCGGGCGTACGACCCACGCACGCCGTTCTCTTGCAGCTGCCGCACCCAGCCGCGGATGTGCGCGGGCTGGAAGGAGCCCAGAGGTCGCGACCCGAGGTAGGGGTAGGCATGCAACCGAAGCTGCGACTCCATCGAGGCCTGCGTGTTCGGGTCCGGCGCATGAGTCACCCACTCCTCGGCGTACTGCTGGAACGTGATCCGGGCCGCGCGCGGGTCGATGTACTGCCCGCGCGCCATGTCCGCCTCGGTCTGCGCCAGCCATTGATCAGCGAGACGCTTCTGTCGGTCAGGGAAGCTCTTGGACTTCTCGGTACCGTCCGGGCCGACGTAACGGGCCCGGTAGCGCATGCCGGAGCCGTAGCGCTCGCTCTTCACCCTGCGCGCCTTGCCGTCCGGTCCGGCCTCGGTCTTGTACCAACGGTCTTGGATGTGCCCGGCCATCAGGCAGCTGCCCCCTCGCGCTGGGAGTCCACCCAGGCCCGCACGTCCGCCGGGTCGAAACGCAGGTGCCGGCCGACGCGGAAGCCCCGAGGGCCGGTGCGCTTGCGGCGCCATTGGTAGACCGTCTCGACGCTGGGCAGCTCGAACATCTCCACTAGGTCGTCAGGGGTGAGGTACCGCGAGGGCAGGACACGCGTTTCGGTGGCCACGTCGGCCAAGGCGAGACGTCGGTTAGCCACGGGTGGGTTCTCCTTCTGTACCGAGGGAGGGTTCGATGGATGAGGCCAGCCAGGCTTCGGCGTCGGACAGTCTCGTGCCGGCGAAGACCCAGTGCGCGAGGACGTACGTCGTCTCAGGCCCGCTGTCTGGTGTGTTGGCTGTGGCTTGTGCTCGGCGCCATTCGGCGCGGGCGTCGCGGAGGGCGCCGAGGGTGGTGGAGTAGCGGCGGGACTTGGTGGAGAAGTGGCCGCGGAAGCCGAGCATGTGGGCCCAAGCGCGCAGGCGGAGATGTTGCAGGTCCTTGCGTGCGCCGAGGGTCCAGGCGGTCAGGATGAGGCGGCGGGCGTGATCGCTGATGTCGAGCCGGGCGAGTTCGGCGGCGAACTTCAGCGGCCGGTCGAGAGCTCCCGTCGCGGTCTCGGCACCCTTGGTCGCGTACTTGGCGATGTAGGCGGCGACGGCTCGTTCGGTCAGCTCTTGGCCGTCGTTGAAGTCGGCGGATCGGATCGTGCGGACGTCGAGTTGGCGGCCGAAGGCGAAGGTGTGGGCGCGGCCGTCGATGGACGGTCCGTCCACGCGGACCTTGGCGGCGGCGGTGCTGATGGCGTCGGTCAGCAGCCCGGCGGTGGCCCAGGCCGGGGGCGGGGTGTCGCCGCCGTCGGGACCGTCGAGGCGGATGACCGCGTGGAAGTGGACGGCGCCGCGCTTCTGGTACTCGGCGACCTTGGCGAAGGACACACGGGCGTGCTCGCGGAGTCGGCGTTGGGACAGGCCCGCGCGCTTGGCGACCTCTCGGCGCAGGTAGATCGAGAAGCGCCGCCAGAGGTGACCGGCGTGGGCGTTCCAGAGCACGGCGGCTTCGTAGTCGTAGGTATCCGGATCGAGCGGGGTGCCGAGCGCGTCGTCGTCCTGGTCGTGGAGGGTGCCGCAGCGGCAAGGGCGGACCGTCCCGGCCGGACCGGTACGGCGGTTGTGTACCGGGCCGAAGCTCGGAGCGGTGAAGGTGGCGAAGACGCGAGGATGCGTGGCGACGTGTTCCGAGGTGCCCTTGCCGCCGCGCAGTCCGGCGGTGATCAGGTGGAAGGTGTCGCGGCGGTAGACCTCCGCGCAGGCCTCGCAGCGGGTCGTGCGGCGGTTGTTGCATCGGACGAGGAGTTGGCCGGCCGGGAAGTCGGTCGAGTTGAGGTGGTGGAGGATGCGGCCGATCTCGCCGGTCGCGGTGTCGACGTCGTACTCGGTGCGGTAGCCGTCGAGGCGGATCGGGTGGGTGCAGCCTCCGAGGCCGGAGAGCTGGCGGAGGATACCCGGGAGGGTGCCGTCCGCGGCGAGGTTGGCGAGTTCCGGGAGCGGGGGCGGTGTGCTGCGGGCGAGGATGGCTTGCTCCTTCTGACTGGCTCGGTCAGGGGTGATGGCCTCCGGGGCGGCAGATGCTTGGCCGTGTCCCGCCGCCCCGGAGTTCTGGAGTGGTTAATCAGCGCCGGTTGTGTTCGCGGAGCAGGGAGCGCAGGACCACGGCGGCGATGGCCACGGAGACGGCCGAGACGGCGACGGCGGCCAGAAGCGCGGTGAGGACCACTCCGCCCGTGAGGACGGCGACCACGGCTCCGGTGCTGATGGAGACCGGGGGCAGGCCACGGCGGACGGGCGCCGGGTCGGTCGGAACGTGGATGTGCGCGGGCGGCGGGGTGGGGTTGTCGGGGTACTTCGGCAGGAACACGGCGATCTCCTTATCTACTCGTCTAGGCATGTGAGCCGTTTACGACGGTCACGCCGGTACGCGTGCCGGATTCGATGGCAGGGGCGAAGAAGGTGTGAGAGAGCCAGAAGCCGAAGAGGGCGATCAGGATGACGATCCAGGGGCGGACGCCGAGGAACTTGATCGCTCCCCAGACGAAGAAGCCGAGGACGAAGACGAGCGGCAGGCTGACGGTCACGGCGTTCGGGGTCCTTTCAGCGGACGGGGCAGCGGTGGGTGCGGGCGGCGAGTTCGGCGGCGGCACGGCTGTCGTAGTCGGCGGAGAAGCCGCAGCGCGGGGCCGTGCAGGCGGCGGTGTGCTTCTCGCGGCCCCGGTTGTCGTACGAGGTGGCGACCTGGACGGGGCCGATGCGGGTGACGTCGCGGAAGCGGCGGTTGGCGGTCACAGTCGTTCTCCTTTCAGAGCTGGGCGGCGATGGCTTCGGCCATGGGCACGGGGACTCCGAGGCGGGCGCGGAGGGTCGGGGTGTCGATGGGAGCGCCCGTGCGGGTGTGGTGCTCGGTGGCCACCTTGCGTGCGTGGTCGAGCAGGGCGACCGGGACCGGCACGGCCGGACGTACGGGAGCCGTCTCGGTGACCGGCTGGGATGGCGCCTCAGAGGACACGTCGGGTGCTTCCTCCTGGTCGTCGGTGGCCCGCGCAACGTCGTCGGCTGCCGTCGGGGCGGTGTGAGCGAGGAGTGTTCCGCCGAGGAAGGCGACCGCGGGCCAACCGGCGACGAGGATGCGCAGCCAGGCCGGCACCTGGTGCATGTCGAGCAGCCCGGCGGTGGCGATGTTCGCGCCGAGGGATGCGGCGAGTGCGATGACGAACCAGCACCAGGCAGCGGCTTTCGTGTTGCCGGTGCGCAGTCGGCGCCAGGCGGCGACGAGGAGCAGGTCGACCGAGACGGGATAGGCCCAGGCTTTCCATCCGTCCTGTCCGGCCGCCGAGGCGACGTCATGCAGGTGGGCGAAGGACAGCGCGGCGGCGATGAGCGCCTGGACGAGCACCGCGTCGACGCGGGCCAGTTGGGCGCGCATGGTGCGGCTCCTTCCGGGTTCAGGCATGGGAGGGGTAGGGACGTGGCGCGAGGCGGTCGCGCCGACCGTGAGGGGTGGGTGGGGGTCAGCCGATCACGGGGTTCGGCTGAACAGCTCCGCCCAACGGCTTGGCCAGCTGTACGGGGATGTGGGGCCGGAACGGCTTGAGCGCGGGGATGTCGGGCACCAGGTCGGCCGACTCCCGGCAGATCTCGGCGGCGTCGCCGAGGGAGAGGTAGGGGGTGCGGATGCGGGACCAGCCGCCGGAGGTGTCCCCGGCGACGGCGAGGCCGGGGCGTTCGGGTGCGATGGCACAGGCGGCGGCCACGGCTTCGGGTGCGATGTCACCCAGGGCCATCTTGGCGGAGGCTTCGTCGTTGACGCGGTGGCAGACGCGGCCGGTGAGCTGGGCGCGGAGCATGGTGGCGCCCTTGCCGAGTTCGGCGCCGAAGCGCTGCCCGCAGACCTCCAGGTAGATGCCGGCGGCGCGGCCGAGCTGGGCGAGGCGGATGAGCTGGGTGACCATCTCGTCCCGCCGCTCCTCGTCCTTCTTGGTTGCGATGAGGAAGAGTTCGGCCACCTCGTCGACGAACAGCACGACGGGAACGGGGCGTTCGTCTTCGGGCAGGCCCCAGATGTCGGAGGTGATCTCCTCGTCCGGAGTACCGGGCGCGATTCCCTGCCGGGCCTTGATCAGGTCGTACCGGTCCTCCATTTCCCTGACCAACGCGGGCAGCAGCTCGGCCGCTTCGTCCGGGTCGGTCGCCAGCGCCGACAGGCGGGAGGCGAAGGGCGCCAGCTCCACACCACGCTTGCAGTCGATTCCCACCAGCGCGACGGGCTGACGGGCGAGCCCAGAGATGAGGTGGCGCAGGTACATGGACTTGCCGGACAGCGTTGCTCCGAGGACGAGTCCGTGCGGAACGGCCCGGTAGTCACGTACGTAGGGCGTCGCGTCCTCCCGCAGGGCGACCGGCACCTTCAGGAACCCGCCACCGACCTTGCGGGGCATCCGCACGCGGCGCAGCACGTCGTACCCGACGAGTCGCAGTTCGACGACGCCGGGCTTGACGGTCGTGACGTACACGGCGTGAACGCCCCAGGCGTGCCGTAGACGTTCGGCCGAGGCGGCGACGTCGGCGGGTTCCTGCCCGGGTGCGAGGCGAAGCCGAAGCCGCAGGCCGGTCGTCGTGGGCCGGATGATGCCCCGACGCGGCGGGACGGCTCGTATCTCTCGCTGCGTGGTCGCCTTGAGGGCAAGGACGCGAAGCCGGGACGGCGCCACGGTCAGGCCGCAGGCTTCCATGACCGAGCTGTACGAGCTGAGCAGTCGGGCCGTGGATAACGGCAGGCCGACCGTGGACCAGTAGACGCCCGGGTGTTTGGCCCGGGTGTAGGCGGCCCCACCGCCGAGCGCGGCGACAGGACCACCTACCTCCAGAAGCGTTGCGAGATCGGTCATCAGGCGGTGGCCCCCATGGCGACCGGGAAGGCGGCCGGGGTCACGGCGGCGGCGCGGTAGGCGATGCCGTGGCGCTGCTGTCCGTTGAACACGGACTCCCACGGTCGGGCGACGAGACCCGGCAGTGAGATGGGCGCGCCGAGGACGAGGCCCTCGGAGACACCGCCCTCCGGGATGGTGACCTTGATCAGGGACGACTCTCCGTCCTCGATGTAGACGACGCCGATCGTCATCAGCGCCTCTCCGCTCACGGCGTCCTTGGCGATCTCGCCCGTCTGCCGGTCGCGGACCTTGGGTTCGGGAGCCTCGGTGAGCAGGATCGTCGCGGCCGAGGTCTCAACACGGATGGTGCGCAAGGCGCATTCCCCTATCTACTCGTCTATACAAGATGCGATCCGCGAACCCGATTTCCGGGATCACGCGGACCACCTTGCCACACAACTTGCCCACTCGTCTATACGAGTATGCATGTCGGGGTGTACGAGTTCGGAGAACCAGCCCCGCGCACCACCGCCCGTCACGCGCTCACGTCGCCGGGAGCTGGTACGACAGCACGTACGCATCCGCCGCCATGACCGTGTCGCAGACCTCCACGGCCCGCCCCTCGGTGTCGAAGGCGGTCCGGATCAGGTGGATCACGGGCACGCCGGCCGCCAGGTGGAGCGTCTTGACCTCGGCGGGCGAGGGCATCCGGGCGCGGATCTCTTCCTCGAAGTGGTCGAGGCGGTGGCCCAGCTCTTCGAGGCGGGCGTAGATGCCGCCGGGGCCGGGGTTGGGTTCGGCGATCTGCGTACCGCGGGCGATGTCGAGCGGAAGGTACGAGGTGGCGAACTCCACCGGTCGCCCGTCCAGCAGGTACCGCCGACGGCGAACCAGCACCCGCCGCACGGACCCGAGCCGGGTGGAGATGTCCTGACTGGCCTTCTCCTCCTTGACCTCCAGGTTGTCGACCTGCGGGTGACTGCCGGCGGCGTCGGCCTCGACGATGAACGCCGATTTCCCCTGCTCCCTGTGCCGCCGCGCGAACCGGTCGGAGGCGAGGCGGCGCACGGGCGGACGCGGCCGGACGAACACGCCCTTGCCGTGCTCGGCGTGCACCAGGCCCTCGCCCGTGAGGACGGAGAAGGAGTTCCGGACGGTCATCCGGGACACCCCGTAGTGCTCGACGAGCTCGGCCTCCGAGGGCAGCTTTTCGCCCTCGCGGAATCGCCCACGGTCGATGGCTTCGCGAAGCTGGTCGGCGATCTGCCGGAAGACCGCACGATCGCTCGTGGGGTCGAGATCACCGAGGAGGCCCGAAGAAAGAGGGCTCACGCGTACTCCTTTAGGTATCTAGACGAGTGGGCGAGTGAAGTTGCTACGGTGGAGAGCCTAGCCATCCGAGAGGGCCGAGGAACGTGAGCACTGAACGCCCGCACTCCGTGAGCGTGGCCGGGGTCGTCGTCGACACCCACGGCCGGGCCCTCCTGATCCAGCGCCGCGACAACGGCAAGTGGGAGCCCCCGGGCGGCGTCCTCGAACGCGAGGAAACCATCCCCGAAGCCCTCCAGCGCGAAGTCCTCGAAGAGACCGGCATCAAGATCGCACTTCCCGCGACCCTGACCGGCGTCTACAAGAACATGACGGGCTTGATCGTCTCCCTGGTCTTCCGCTGCGAAGCCGCCGACGGCACGCCCACCACCGGTGACGAAACCCGCGCACTGCGCTGGGCCACCCGCGAAGAGGTCACCGAGCTCGCCGACGAGGCGTACGCGATCCGCGTCCTTGACGCCCTCGACGCGGCGTCCCCGCCGGCCATCCGCGCCCACGACGGCGTGAAACTCGTCTAGCCCGAACCCGCTGCACATGGCGGCCTACCAGCACGAAGGAACTTGTATGCACGAGTATACGAGTAGAGCCCGGGTCTGAGGACTCACTTGCCCAGGATTTCCGGAAGAGGTCAGCAGAGCCCGCCGATGGACCCGCGACATCCTGCGCGGCTCCCCCTTAGCCGCGGACGCCGAACTCATCGTGAGCGAGCTGAGCGCGAACGCGATCCTTCACACGGCAAGCGGCCTGGAGTCCGGCAGGTTCCACCTGGCTCTAGCCGTCTCGGGGCGAGCCATCGCCCTGTCGGTCACAGACGACGGAGGCACCGCCACGGCCCCGAAGGCCGAGGACCAGGCCGACGATGCCGAGCACGGCCGAGGCCTGAGCCTGGTCAGCGTGATCGCCCACCGGGTCGTGGTCCACGACAGCGACGCCGGCCGGACGGTCACCGCCGAGCTCTTCACGGACGCGCGCAGGGGAGAGCACCTGTGCTGATCAACGAGCCCCGCCGCGGCTACTGGTGCGAGTGCTGGACGCAAGACCTCACCGAACAGGAGCCGCCAGCACTCCGCGGATTCTTCGACGCCTACTCGGCACCCCAAGCAGACAGATGGGTGGCAGTCACACTCCGCACGATCTCCCCCGCCCTGGACCCCGACGCCTCCGACCAGGCATGGGCCTGGCTGTACCAGGGCCGCATCGCAACACGGCATGCCCTGCTGCGATCCGAGCCTTGCACGGTCACCGTCACCCAGGACAGCATCCGCATCACGTGGACCATCCGACCAGTGGTCTTCCTGCCGCTCGCGCACCGACAGGGCGTTGAACTTCCAGCCTGCGCATACGACTTCAAGCCCCACGCGACCGTGTCGGATCCCAGCTGATGCCTGACGCCCCACGCGACCGTGCCCCACGCGACCGTGTCGAGTCTCAGTTGATGGTTGACGGGTTGGCGTCGGGTGATGCTTGACGTCTTCCCTAGACGATCTTCCGGCGGTTGTGTTCGCCGGGCTTGCGGACCACCACCTCCTTCCTGGTGACACGCGGGACGGTGGTGATCAGCTCTGTGCCGTGGAAGATGCGGATCACGTCCTCGCTCAGGTGGGCGGTGACGACCTGGTGGG
This sequence comes from Streptomyces sp. NPDC058964, assembly GCF_042741275.1. Classification (NCBI taxonomy): domain Bacteria; kingdom Bacillati; phylum Actinomycetota; class Actinomycetes; order Kitasatosporales; family Streptomycetaceae; genus Streptomyces; species Streptomyces sp. NPDC058964. Next base: position 1,870 of record NZ_JBHYKH010000252.1, on the reverse strand, counting down.
CATAGCCGCGGCCGAGCTGGATGCGCTGGCCGGCGACCATGAAGCCACCGACACTGCTGACCGTCCGCTCCGCGATCTGCTCGCCGGGCGGCGGCAGCAGCGGGGGCGGCCCGGCCGGACGACCACCTTGCAGACGTCCGCAGGCCGAGGCCGGCAGCGGGCTGGGCAGGGTGGCCTTCAGGACACGCTGCTCGTCGAGGACCTGGAGCACTCTGCCGTCCAGCCGGAGGGTGACCCGCTGCCCGGCGAACGGCCAGCCGATCAGCACCTTGTCGCCGCCCAGACCGACGTAGCCGACCGCGTTGACCGTGCGGTCCACCTCCACCGCCCGACTCCGGCCCTGCGCTGGGCCGGGATCATCTGGCCATGGCCCGGCTGGACGGGCGTCCCCGCCTGCCAGCAGGGCCTTGAGGTCCCGGCCGGACAGCTTCGAGGGCAGCGTCTTGTGGCGTGCGCCGCCGATCAGCACGTGCAGCCGGCTCACGTCGATGCGCAAGGTCACCGCCGTGCCGGCCAGGGCCGGACCGAACCAGATCTGCTGCCCGCGCAGGCTCAGGTTCCCCGACGCGGGAACCACCCGCTCCACCTCGATCGCACCGACCTCACCCTCGGCCATCGGCCAGGCCACGGCCACCGGCTCGGGCGGAGGCTCTGGGGGTGCCTGCGCGGGGACCGGGTCGAGGCGGGCGGGCAGGACCACCGGCAACGCGTCCTGCTCGGACCGCGGCCTGGGGACGAACCGGCTGGCCGGGACGGCCATGTCCAGGGCCTGATGCGGCCGCATCCGGTTGTAGTCCTCCAGCCAGGCATCCACCACCATCTGCGCGGCCGCCACGTCCACGAACGGGTCGTGGCTGTCGAGGAGTTCACGCCGCAGGGTCTGATGGAAGCGTTCGATCTTCCCGGTGGTGGTCGGGGACTGCGGCTTCGTCAGCCGGTGGGTGATCCCGTTCTCCCGGCAGATCCGGTCGAACATCGTCTCTCCCGGCTTGCCGGAGCCGAAGCGGGCGGTGAACTGCTTGCCGTTGTCGGTCAGCACCTCGTCGGGCACTCCGAACCGCATCAATGCCTCGCCAAAGGCCAGACATACCGCCCGAGCCGTAGCCCGCTCAACCACTTTCGCGATCACCATGAACCGTGAGTGGTCGTCGATCCCGGTGACCATCTTGCACTCGCTGCCGTCGGTCAGCAGCAGCCCGCCGACGATGTCCATCTGCCACAGCTCCATCGCCGCCGACCCCTCCCACCTGCGGTAATCCGACCGGCGCCGCTTGCGCACCCCCGGCTCGATGAGACCGTTGCGGACCAGGACCCGGTAGACCGTCGCCCTGGAGGGCACCGGCGCGAGCCCTCTGCGTTCCAGCTCGTGCACCAGCCTGCGCGGACCCCACCCGGGATGCCGGCGCCGTAACTCACACACCACCGCCTCCACCTCCGCCGCGATCCGGTGCGGACACGAGACCGGCCGGTGCGACCGGTCCGCCAGCCCCGGCAGGCCCGACTGCTCGTACTTGCGCACCCAGGAGTGCACCGACTGCCTCGACACCCCATACCGGGCGGCGACTTGGGTGACCGGAACCCCCGCGGCGACCTCCATCACCGCGTGATACCGCTGCTCGACCACGCTCAGCTCCACCAGCATGGCCCCGGCCCTCCCTGCACGCGCCGATCAGACGCGCACAGCCAAGCCGAGGCAAGCGGTGTCAAGCATCAGGTGAAGCCACAACGTCAAGCATCAACCGAGACAAGACAGTGCCCCACGCGACCGACTGAGTTACAACTTTCTCTACTGGTTCAAGGCGGCTCGCTCCGCTCCCCGCGCGCGGCCCGGCCCCCGGCCGGGCCTGCGCTCCTGTCTCCGCCCCGCTCC
>NZ_JBHYKH010000251.1:3379-12796 GCF_042741275.1 Streptomyces sp. NPDC058964 | reverse complement strand
TACTCTGGATTGGGGGGCGGCAGCGTCAGTTGTGTATAACACACAGGCATGTGCGTCGAAGGCACCTGGGACCTGTCCATCTCCACCCCGATCGGCCGGATCGCGGCGGTCGCCGAGTTCCGGCGGCGCGAGGACGGGCTCCTCGTGGGGACGGCCCACGGGGCGGGGGAGGAAGTACCGCTGCGTGACGTCGTACTCCACGGCGACCGGCTCACCTGGAAGCAGGCCGTCACCAAGCCGTTGCGGCTGAACCTCGCCTTCGACGTGACGGTCGACGGGGACAGCCTGGCCGGTACTTCACGGGCCGGCCGGCTGCCCGCCTCGAAGGTCACCGGGGCGCGTACTCGGACGGACTGAACCGTGCTCCGGAAACCGCCGTGACCGGTCAGGGGCGGTGGCTCGTCATGCGGGCCGCGGAGGCGATCGTGGCGCGGGCTTCGTGTTCCGTCAGGCCGGTGCTGCGGGCCGCCTCGACCAAGGGGTCCAGCAAGGCGGCCCCGATGCCGTTCTCGTAGGCGCGGCAGGCGGCCCAGAACAGGCGGGTGTTGCGCTGGCCCTCGTGGGCGGCGAGGACGAACTGGACCAGCCCCTGGCCGTGGCCCCCGGCCGCCCGGGGCACGGGGCCACTCGCCCGGGGTGGCGGGAGCAGCAGCCGGAGCAGGGCGGGCGGGCAGGGGGCGGGGGCCAGGTGCGCGGTGCCCGGGGCGGTGCCGTAGACACCGTGGTCGGTGCGGGAGCCGGGTCCGACGAGGTAGCCCCCGGCGCCCCTGATGTCGATGCCGGGGGCGAGCCGGCCGGCCGAGTTGGGCACGACGACGTCCGGCGGGCCGCTCAGCCAGAGGTGGCGGCCGCCGCTCGGGGTCAGTACGACGACGGTCTCGGGGATCGTGAACAGGTGTCGCAGGGCCAGTTCGCGCAGGGCGGCCGAGGAGTCCGTGCCGGACTTGGTGTCGAGGTCGACACCGATCAGACGGTGCGGGGGCAGCCCACAGGCGATGCCGTAGCCGGTGGCCCAGGGCGCGGCTTCGAACAGTTCGCGGATGCGCGCCGGGGCGGACGAGGCGTCGTACACGCCGTGGCCGAGGCGGCCGCACTCGCCGTGGCAGGGCGCGGGGCCGGGATCGTCGTGGTGGGGGGAACGCAGGGCCGGGAGTTTGGTCCGGGTCAGGGGGATGACGGCCAGTCCGCGTTCGGCGGCTGACAGGGCGTGTGCGAGGGCCATCGTCGTGGCCTGCCGGTCTGTGGTGGCCATGACTCCATGTTCGTACGTATGTTCGAAAAAGGGAAGGGGGTGTGGCGGCGACTCGCCGGGGCGGGCGGATCGGCCGGAAATGCGCCGGAACGGTTCCTCGCTTGCGGCTCTTGAGGTGATGTGTCCGTGCCTAAGGCTGATTGGAGCCGAGATCACCAAAGATGGCGAAAAGGGTTTATCGACTTGTCATCACGCTTGAGGGCGAATCACGCCTTCCGGGGTGGTTCGGCGGGGATTCGGTGGGCAACTCTGGATTCGCGACGTCGTGCACAACCACCGGGGCGGTCGGCCAACTCCCCTGGTAGCAGCCTTACTTGACGTATCCCGGGTCTCACGGCCGATGGGTACTTCGTTCTGGAGGAACAAACATGGCAAGCATCCGTACCGCCCGCGTCATCGCCGCCGTCTCCGCGCTTCCGCTCGCAGCCGCCCTCTTCGGCGGCGTCGCGGCCGCGGACAACGGCGGCTTCGCGGACAACGGATCGAACGCCGGTGTGGCGAGCATCGTCGGCAGCGGCGTCGGCGGAAACAACCACGGCAACTCGTCCACCACACAGCAGAACGCGGTCGGTTCCGGGGCCTCGAACCAGAGCAATACCGCGCAGGTCAACGGATCAGCGTTCACAGCCGTCAACCAGGGCAACGAGAACGTCGTGGTCCACTTCACCAGGCTGTGGTGAGCCGCGTCTGAAGTCCCTTGCGGGGTGCGCATTTCGGGGTCGTAACGCGTCTGTGCGGCGGTGCTTCGGTACCGCCGCGCAGGCGTTTTCGGGTTCCCGGCCGACCTTGACACCCGACGACATCTGACGGACAGTCAGAAACCGTCACTCGTACGAGCCGGGAGGCCCCCGCCGTGCACCTCGCCCCCACCGAGCGCCAGCAGCGGCTGCGCGCCGAACTCCGCGCCTACTTCCGGAACCTGATGGCGGACGGCCCCTTCGACGCGGAGCGACAGCGCGTCCTGCTGCGCCGCATCGGCGCCGACGGCCTGCTGGGGCTCGGCTGGCCCGTCGAGTACGGCGGACAGGGCCGGGGTGCGGACGAGCAGTTCGTGTTCTTCGACGAGGCGTACCGCGCCGGCGCCCCGGTCTCGATGGTCACGCTGAACACGGTCGGTCCCACGCTCATGAAGTACGGGAGCGAGGAGCAGAAGGCCCGCTTCCTGCCCCGGATCCTGCGCGGGGAGACGGTCTTCGCCATCGGCTACAGCGAACCGTCCGCCGGTACCGACCTTGCGTCGCTGCGGACGCGGGCCGTGCGGGACGGCGACGGCTGGCTGGTGGACGGCCAGAAGATCTTCACCTCGGGCGCCCAGCACGCCGACTGGATCTGGCTGGCCTGCCGCACCGACCCCGAGGCGCCGAAGCACCGCGGCATCTCGATCCTGCTCGTCCCCACCGACGCGCCGGGGTTCTCCTGGACGCCGATCGAGACCGTGGGCGGACAGACCACGACGGCCACCTACTACGACGGCGTCCGGGTTCCCGCCGGGAACCTCGTCGGCACCGAGAACGACGGCTGGTCGCTCATCACCAACCAGCTCAACCACGAACGGGTCGCCCTCGCCGCCGTCGGCATGCAGGCCGAGGACTTCCACGCGGCGGCGCTCGCCGCCGCCCGCATCCCCGACCCGGTCACCGGCAGGCGCCGGATCGACGAGCCGTGGGTGCGCGCCGAACTGGCCGAGGCGCATGCCCGGCTGGCGGCGACCCGCCTGCTCAACTGGCGTCTGGTCGGGGACGTGGGGGCGGGCCGGCCGGCGCCCGGAGACGCGAGCGGAGTGAAGGTCGCGGGAACCGAGTCGGCGGTGGCGGTGTACCGGATATGCCAGCACGTTCTCGGGACGGACGGACTGGCGGGGCTGGTGCGCTCGGGGTCGCCGGGCGCCTTCGGGGACGGCGGGATCGAGCGGCTGAACAGGGCGGCGCAGATCAACACGTTCGGGGGCGGGGTGAGCGAGGTGCAGCGGGAGATCGTCGCGACGATGCGGCTCGGGATGACGAGGGGGCGGCGATGAGTGGCGGGCCGGACGAGCTGCTGACACGGCTCAGGGCGTACGAGGGGCGGGCGGCCGCCGTCGCCTGCGCGGGCAAGGACCCGGTCAATGTGCCGATGATCCGGCACTGGTGCGAGGCGATGGGCGACACGAACCCGGCGTACGCGGGCCCGGACGCCGTGGCCCCGCCCACCATGCTCCAGGCGTGGACGATGGGCGGCCTCTCCGGCAACGAGGGGCGCACGACGGCGTTCGACGAGCTGATGGCCCTGCTGGACGAGGCGGGGTGCATCTCGATCGTCGCCACCGACTGCGAACAGGAGTATCCGCGCCCCCTGCGGCCCGGGGACGAGATCACCTTCGGCACGGTGATCGAGTCGGTGTCGGAGCGGAAGACGACGAAGCTCGGCACGGGGTACTTCATCACGACCCGCACGGACGTGCGGGTCGGCGGGGAACTCGCGGGCACGCACCGCTTCCGCGTCCTCAAGTACGCCCCGTCACGCGGGAAGCGCAGAACCCAGCGGGCCCGGCGCCCCCGCCCGGTGGTCAACCGGGACAACGCCGGCTTCTGGGAGGGCGTGGCCCGCCACCGGCTGCTCATCCAGCGCTGCACGGGTTGCCGCACCCTGCGCCACCCCTGGCTGCCGGGCTGCAACTCCTGCGGCGGCCCGGAGTGGGACACGGTCGAGGCGAGCGGCGAGGGCACGGTCTATTCGTACGTCGTGATGCACCACCCGCCGTTCCCCGCCTTCACGGAGTCGGGCCGGGCCGCCGACGCGACCGGCCCCTACGCGGTCGGGCTGATCGAGCTCGCGGAGGGCGTGCGGATGGTGAGCAACGTGGTGGGGGTGCCGTACGACAAGGTGCGCGTCGGACTGCCGGTGCGGGTGGAGTTCCGGCGGTACGAGGACGCAGACGCGGACGAGGACGCGTTGACCCTTCCGGTCTTCCGGGTCACCGAGGGCGAGGGCTGACATGGACTTCACGCCCACGCAGGAACAGGCCGCCGCCCGCGATCTGGCCGCCCGGATCTTCGGGGACCTGGCGACGCACGAGCGCCTCGCGGCCGTCGGCACCGGCAGCGACCAGGAGCTGTGGAAGTCCCTGTGCGGGGCCGGCCTGGTGAGCGCGGTGACGGAACTGGGCCTGCTGGGGCTGGTGCTGCTCCTGGAGGAACAGGGCCGGAGGACGGCCCAGGTGCCGTACGCGGCGACCTGTGTCTACGGGCTCCTCGCCGTGACCGCCCACGGCACCCCGGAGCAGCGGGAACGGCTGCTGCCCGGCATCGCGGACGGCTCCGTCGTGGTGAGCGGCGCGTTCCCGGCGCAGCGAGGGGTCAGGGCCTCGGCCTCGAGCGGGCTGACCGGCACCGTGCCCGTCGTCCCCTGGCTGCGGGACGCCACGCACGTGCTCGTGGCCGACGACGGCCGGCGGCTGTGGCTGACACCGCTCGCGGACGGCACCACGGTCACTCCGGTCGAGCTGACCGCACCCTGGTCGGCCGGCCGCCTGGCGCTCGACGGCGCGCAGGCCGAACGGCTCGGTGGCGACGACGCCTGCGCCGACGTCCTCGCGACCGCCCGCACCGCCTTCGCCGGGCTCCAGGCGGGGGTGTGCGCGGGATCGCTCGCCCGGGCGGTGGCGCATGTGAACGGCCGGGAGCAGTTCGGCCGGCCGCTCGCCACTCGGCAGGCGGTCCAGCTGCGCGCCGCCGACGCGTACATGGACACCGAGGCGATACGGGTGACGGCGTACGAGGCGGCCTGGCGGCGTGATGCGGGGCTTCCCTACGCCACCCACGCGCTGACCGCCGCATGGTGGGCGTCGGAGGCGGGGCAGCGGGTCGTCCACACGGGTCAGCATCTGCACGGCGGCGCGGGGGCCGACCTCGGCCATCCGGTGCACCGGCACTTCCTGTGGGGACGGCAGCTGGACGCCTATCTGGGCTGCGGGAGCGAAGTGCTGCAGGAACTGGGGGAGCTGATCGCGAGTGGGGAGTGAGGCATGGCGCTGACACCGGGGAAGCCGGTGATGACGGCGGGCACGGAGCTGCCGCCGCTGGAGATCCCGATCACCCGGACGCTGATCGTGGCGGGGGCGATCGCGTCGCGGGACTACCAGGACGTGCACCACGACGCGGAACTGGCCCGGCACAAGGGCTCCCCGGACGTCTTCATGAACATCCTGACGACGAACGGGCTGGTCGGCAGGTACGTCACGGACCACTTCGGCCCGACGGCCGTGCTCCGCAGGGTCGCCATTCGGCTGGGGGCTCCCAACTACCCGGGAGACACGATGGTGCTGACGGGCCGGGTCGAGGAGGTGGACGCAGACACCGCCACCGTCCGGGTGACCGGCGCCAACGGCATCGGCAGACACGTGACGGGCACGGTGACGGTAACCGTCCCGCCGGGAGGTGGTGCGCGATGAGCGTACGGACCCGGGACGTGCTCGGCGGACGCGCGGCGATCGTCGGCATCGGGGCCACGGAGTTCTCCAAGGATTCCGGTCGGAGTGAGCTGCGGCTGGCGGTGGAGGCGGTGCGGGCCGCGCTCGACGACGCGGGACTGACCCCGGGGGACGTGGACGGACTGGTGACGTTCACCATGGACACCAGTCCGGAGATCACCGTGGCCCAGGCCTGCGGAATGGGCGAGCTGTCCTTCTTCTCCCGGATCCACTACGGCGGCGGGGCGGCCTGCGCGACCGTCCAGCAGGCGGCGCTCGCGGTGGCCACGGGGGTGGCGGAGGTCGTGGTCTGCTACCGCGCCTTCAACGAGCGGTCGGGGCGGAGATTCGGCTCGGGCGTGCAGCACCGGGAGCCGTCGGCGGAAGGCGTGGCGCTCGGCTGGGCGCTGCCGTTCGGGCTGCTCACCCCGGCTTCCTGGGTGGCCATGGCGGCACAGCGGTATCTGTACACCTACGGGCTGACCCCCGACGCGTTCGGGCACGTGGCCGTCGTGGACCGCAAGTACGCGGCGACCAACCCGGCGGCGTACTTCCACGGCCGTCCCATCACGCTCGCCGACCACGCGGCCTCGCGGTGGATCGTGGAGCCGCTCCGGCTGCTGGACTGCTGCCAGGAGACGGACGGCGGACAGGCGCTCGTTGTCACGTCCGTGGAGCGGGCCCGTGACCTGCCGCATCCGCCCGCGGTGATCGCGGCGGCCGCCCAGGGCGCCGGCCGTGCCCAGGAGCAGATGACAAGCTTCTACCGCGACGACCTGACCGGCCTGCCGGAGATGGGCGTGGTGGCCCGGCAGCTGTGGCGCACCTCGGGACTGGCCCCGGCCGACATCGACGTCGGGATCCTCTACGACCACTTCACCCCGTTCGTGCTGATGCAGCTGGAGGAGTTCGGGTTCTGCGGAAGGGGGGAGGCGGCGGACTTCGTGGCCGAGGAGCGGCTGCCGTTCAACACCCACGGCGGACAGCTCGGGGAGGCGTACCTCCATGGGATGAACGGGGTGGCGGAAGGGGTACGCCAGCTGCGGGGCACCGCCGTGAACCGGATACCGGGGGCGGACCGGATCCTGGTGACGGCGGGGACGGGCGTGCCGACGTCGGGGCTGGTCCTGGCCGCCGACGGCTGAGTCCTCAGGGGCGAACCCGTAGTACCGCCCGCCCGGCACTCCACCTTCAGGAGGTGTAGCCGGCCCCACTCCTACAACCTGAGGGGGACTCTGCTTCGGGACCTGCGACCGATCCGCCGCGACAGGGGTCGCTCATAGCGTGGAGCCATGACCACACTCGTCTGCACCAGTGCTTCGGACGCCGCCGCACCGGCGAGGCAGACCTTCCCCCAGTCCAGGCTCCGCCCGAGCGGGGGGACCCCCACGTACCCGTCGTTCGCGTCGTACGTGAGGGCCCGCCAGCCGGTGCTGCTGCGTACCGCGCGGTCGCTCACCGCCAACCCGAGCGACGCGGAGGACCTGCTGCAGACCGCGCTCGCCAAGACCTACGTCGCCTGGGACCGGATCGAGGACCACCGGGCGCTCGACGGCTATGTGCGCCGGGCTCTGCTGAACACGCGGACCTCGCAGTGGCGCAAGCGCAGGGTCGACGAGTTCATGTGCGACGAGCTGCCCGAGCCGGAGCCCGTGTCCGGCGGCGACGACCCGGCGGAGCGGCAGGCGCTGCACGACGCGATGTGGCGGGCGATAAGCAGGCTGCCCGCGCGGCAGCGGGCGATGGTCGTCCTGCGCTACTACGAGGACCTGAGCGAGGCCCAGACGGCCGAGGTGCTGGGGGTCTCGGTGGGGACGGTGAAGTCCGCGGTGTCGCGGGCGCTCGGCAAGCTGCGCGAGGATCCCGAACTCGACCTGGTGAGATAGGCCGGCCAGACCCGCGAGTTTTCCTTCCCCTAGTGACATACCGCGCGGTATGTGCGCAGAATCAGCGCAGCCCCTACTGCCGCGTAGGCAATGTCGCCCCGGGAGGACGCCGTGCTGAGCACCATGCAGGACGTACCGCTGACCGTCACCCGCATCCTCGTGCACGGTGTGCTGGTGCACGGACGGTCCCAGATCACCACCTGGACCGGGGAGGGCGAGCCGCAGCGGCGCAGTTTCGCCGAGGCGGGGACCCGTGCGGTCCAGCTGGCGAACGCCCTGCGCGACGACCTCGGAGTACGGGCCGACGACCGGGTCGCGACGCTGATGTGGAACAACGCCGAGCACGTCGAGGCCTACTTCGCGATCCCCTCCATGGGTGCGGTGCTGCACACGCTCAACCTCCGCCTGCCCGCCGACCAGCTGGCCTGGATCGTCAACCACGCCGCCGACCGCGTGATCATCGTCAACGGTTCGCTGATCCCGCTGCTCGCCCCGCTGCTGCCCAGGCTGACCACGGTCGAGCACATCGTCGTCTCCGGACCCGGCGACCGCTCCCCGCTCGCCGGTGGCACCGCGCGGGTGCACGAGTACGAGGAACTGATCGCGGACAGGCCGACGACGTTCGACTGGCCGGAGATCGACGAACGCCAGGCCGCCGCCATGTGCTACACCTCCGGCACCACCGGCGACCCCAAGGGCGTGGTCTACAGCCACCGCTCGATCTACCTGCACTCCATGCAGGTCAACATGACGGAGTCGATGGGGCTGACCGACCAGGACACCTCGCTCGTCGTGGTGCCCCAGTTCCACGTCAATGCCTGGGGCCTGCCGCACGCGACCTTCATGACCGGCGTCAACATGCTGATGCCGGACCGCTTCCTGCAGCCGGGGCCGCTCGCCGAGATGATCGAGAGCGAGCGCCCGACCCATGCGGCCGCCGTCCCCACCATCTGGCAGGGCCTGCTCGCCGAGCTGACCGCCAAGCCCCGGGACGTCTCCTCCCTCACCCAGGTCACCATCGGCGGCTCGGCCTGTCCGCCCTCCCTCATGGAGGCCTTCGACAAGCTCGGCATGCGGGTCTGCCACGCCTGGGGGATGACGGAGACCTCTCCGCTGGGCACGGTGGCCCGGCCGCCGGCGCACGCGGTCGGCACGGAGGAGGAGTTCGGCTACCGGCTCACCCAGGGCCGCTTCCCGGCCGGAGTCGAGGCACGGCTCACCGGACCGGGCGGCGAACGGCTCCCCTGGGACGGCGAGTCCGCGGGCGAGCTGGAGGTACGCGGCCCGTGGATCGCGGGCGCCTACTACAACGGCCCCGACGGCGAGCCGCTGCGCCCCGCCGACAAGTTCAGCGAGGACGGCTGGCTGAAGACGGGCGATGTCGGTGTCATCAGCGCAGACGGCTTCCTCACCCTCACGGACCGAGCCAAGGACGTCATCAAGTCCGGCGGCGAGTGGATCTCCTCGGTCGACCTGGAGAACGCCCTGATGTCCCACCCGGACGTCGCCGAGGCCGCCGTGGTGGCCGTCCCCGACGAGAAGTGGGGCGAGCGTCCGCTGGCCACGGTCGTCCTCAGGGCGGGTGCCACCGCCGACTTCGAGACCCTGCGCACCTTCCTCGCCGAGGAGGCCAGGATCGCCAAGTGGCAGCTGCCGGAGCGGTGGACGGTGATCGAGGCGGTGCCGAAGACGAGCGTGGGCAAGTTCGACAAGAAGGTGCTGCGCAGGCGCTACGCGGCCGGGGAGCTGGACGTCACCCGGATCTGAACCGCGGACACGGACGCGGGGGGGGGGGCGGCCCGCACGACGCCCCCCCCCCCCCCCCCCGCGCC
>NZ_JBHYKH010000251.1:0-3369 GCF_042741275.1 Streptomyces sp. NPDC058964 | reverse complement strand
TGTAGCACAGAGCGGTCCGTCGCTGGCGAGCCGCGGCGGGGCTGGCGCACCTCCCCCGCGTCCGAACCCCGCACCCCGCCGCCCCGGGAAGGACCCCGCGGGCCCCCCCCGGCCCACCCCGGTGCCGGCCGCCCGCTCCCCGCCCGGCCGTCAGCGCCGTACCGCCGTGGTCCCCCAGCCCAGCACCAGCCACAGCCCCGCCACCGCGCAGACCCCGCCCCAGCCCCAGTGGATGAACGCGGTGCCGGCGAGGGCCGAGGCGATGGCGCCGCCCGCGAAACCCCCCACCACATAGGCGGTGTTGGCCGTCGCGGGGGCGGAGGTGGTGGTCAGCGCCAGGGTCTGGTTGGCGACGTGCGAGGCGACCAGCGCCGCGTGGACCGCGACCGCCGCCACGAACAGCGCGGGCAGGACGTGACCGCCCAGCCAGAACAGCGGCACGGAGGCGGCGGCGAGCAGATAGGCGGAGCGCACGACCCTGGCGGCGCCGAAGCGGTCCACCAGCCCGCCCGCCAGCGGCGCCACCGCACTCGCCGCCAGCCCGAACAGGCCGAACAGCCCGGCGGTCGCGGTGGACAGACCGTAGGAACGTCCTGTCAGGAGCAGTGCCAGCGAGGTCCACAGGGCGCTCCACGCCCCGTACATCCCGGCCTGCCGCAGGCAGGCGCGCCACAGGTCGGGCGAGCGGCCCACGAGTCCGGGCAGGGCGGTGAGCCCGGAGAACAGCGGCCGCCGGGGCCGCGGGTCCTCCGTGGGCAGCGCGAACGCGGTCGCCAGGCCGAGGACGGCGGTCAGCACGGCCGCCCCGGCGAACACCACCCGCCAGCCGAAGGCCTGGCCGATCAGACCGCCCAGCACGCGTGCCGCGACGATCCCGGTGAACAGTCCGGCGATGACGGCCGCGACATGGCGGGCCCGGCGGTCGGCCGGGGCACGGGCGGCGACCAGCGGGACCAGCAGCTGGGGTACGACGGTCGCCGCGGACGCCACCAGCACGGCGGCCGCCAGTGTGCCGGTCCCGCCGGCGGCCGCGCCCGCCACCAGCGCCGCCGTGGTGACCAGGGAGAGGGCGCCGACCAGGCGGCGCCGGTCGACGTTGTCGCCGAGCGGGGCGAAGAAGAGCAGCCCGGCCGCGTAGCCGAACTGGGCGACCGAGGCGATCCAGGCCACGCCGGAGGGCGTCGCGCCGAAGTCGTGGGCGATGAGCGGGAGCAGCGGGGCCGCGAGGTAGATGTTGGCGGCCGTGACGCCGGTGCAGGCGGCTATGAGGACGAGAAGAAGGGTGTGGGAGGCGTCGTTCCCGTCCCGGACGGGGGTCCGGAGCGGGTGGGCCGTGGTGGTCGCTGACGGCATGAGCGGAGGAGCTCCTTCGAGCCGACTCGGATAACTAACTGGTTGGTTGGACGACTGGGGAACAGTCTTCGCCCTCTGCCGATTCCCTGTCAACCAAATAGTTGGTTACCTGTCCCGCTACCCTGTGACCATGGCAGCAGTCAGGGACCCCGAAGCGACCAAGGCGCGCATCTTCGAGGCGGCCGTAGCCGAGTTCGCCCAGCACGGCATCGCGGGCGCCCGCATCGACCGCATCGCGAGCCAGGCCAAGGCCAACAAGCAGCTGATCTACGCCTACTTCGGCAACAAGGCGGAGCTGTTCACCCAGGTGCTCGGCAGGTCCATGGTCGATCTCGCCGCCGCCGTCCCCGTCGACCCGGACGACATCGAGGGCTGGGTCGACCGGCTGCTCGACTACCACGCAGCCCACCCCGAACTGCTGCGCCTCCTGTACTGGGAGGGCATCGAGTACGGCACCGCCGAACTGCCGGACGAGGCCACGCGCCGGGACCACTACGCGAACAAGGTCGCCGCGATCGCGGACGGCCAGGCCCGGGGCGTCATCACCGACGCCATTCCGCCCGGCGACCTGCTGATCCTGCTGGTGTCGCTGACCAACTGGTCCACCGTCGTCCCGCAGATGCGGCGCATCCTCGCGGGCGAGGAGGACAGCGACCACGAACGCCTGCGGGCCTCGATCAAGGAGGCGGTCCGCAGGCTGGTGGCCCGCTAGGTCCTGTCGTCACATCCCGTCGCGGGGCAGGCGGGGATTCGACGCCAGGGCCTGGGACAGCCCCTGGCGGTGCCCTAGTTGGTGCCGATGCGGGCGAGCAGGTCGACGATCCGGCTCTGCACCTCTTCGCTGGTCGACCGCTCGGCCAGGAACAGCACCGTCTCGCCCGAGGCCAGCCGCGGCAGGTCCGCCTGGTCCACGGCGGCCGTGTAGACGACCAGCGGGGTGCGGTTGAGCTGCCCGTTCGCCCGCAGCCAGTCGATGATCCCGGCGGAACCGGCCTGGCGCCGCTGCACCTGCATCAGGTCCATCACGACGAGGTTCGGCCTGAGCTGCCCGGCCAGCGTCACCGCGTCGGCGTCGCTCGCCGCCCGCGCGACCTGCATCCCCCGGCGCTCCAGCGTCGAGGTCAGCGCCAGCGCGATCTCCGCGTGCTCCTCGATGAGCAGCACCCGCGGCGGGTGCTGCTCACTGTCCCGTGGGGCGAGAGCCTTCAGCAGTACGGCGGGATCGGCGCCGTACGCCGCCTCGCGCGTCGCCTGTCCGAGCCCGGCCGTGACCAGGACCGGCACCTCCGCCGCCACCGCCGCCTGCCGCAGCGACTGCAGCGCGGTCCGGGTGATCGGCCCGGTCAGCGGGTCCACGAACAGCGCGGCCGGGAAGGCGGCGATCTGCGCGTCGACCTCCTCGCGCGAGTGCACGATCACGGGACGGTAGCCGCGGTCGCTCAGCGCCTGCTGGGTGGTGATGTCCGGCGCGGGCCACACCAGCAGCCGCCTCGGGTTGTCCAGCGGCTCCGGCGGCAGCTCGTCGTCCAGCGGCTGCGGGCGCGGGGCGTCCGCGATCTCGACCGCCCCGCCCGGACCGTCCAGCGGCTCGGGACCCTCGGCGGCGTTCTCGTCCGGGGCGCCTATGGCGTACGACCGTCCGGCGCCCTCGGTGGCCGGGGCAAGCCGGGACTGCCCGGCCAGGGACGGCTGTGCGGGCGGCTGCTCGGCCGGCGGATGCGGGCGGGCCGCCTGCTCCGGGCGCTGCTCGGGGCGCGCGGCCGGGTCCGGCGGCGTGCCCAGCTTGCGGCGGCGGCCGGAACCGCCCGGCATGTGCGGGGGCGGGGTGGCCGTGGGCTGCTGCACCTGGGCAGCCTGCCGGCTGAACGGCACGCCCTGCCCGAGCGTCCGCACGCTGAACGCGCGCCCCTGCGTCGAGTCGGACGAGCCGCCGGGCATCGGGGCCTCCGCGGGCAGCGGCTGCCTGCGCGCGTCCTGCACGGGCGCCGCATCCCGCGAGGGGCCCTCCGCACCGCC
>NZ_JBHYKH010000250.1:8450-12859 GCF_042741275.1 Streptomyces sp. NPDC058964 | reverse complement strand
TGCTTCTCCTGTTTTTTTACTCCGCTTGGGGGTGGGGGTCACATTTCGTGATGGGGCCGCCCCCGGGGGCCCCGGGGGGGGGGGGGGGGCCCCCCAACAATGGGGGCCCCGCCCCCCCCTCCGCGGAGAAGCGCTCGATCAGCCCTCGATCAGCCCTTGATCAGCCCTCGACGCCGGCCGGCTCGGGGGTCGCCGCGGCCCGGGGCTGCGGCTGGCGCACGGCGTGGGCGTCCTTCGGCTGGCCGAGGCCCGCGGCGCGCATGGCCGCACCGACGACGCCGCCGAGGGCCACGATCACCATGCCGGCCCAGAAGCCCAGCGGCTGGGCCATCACCATGAACGCGCCCGCGACGCAGAAACCGATGAAGGCGATGGTGACACCGGTCCAGGCGGCCGGGGTGTGTCCGTGGCTGCTGCCCGCCATTGCTTGCTCCTCATTGCTGTATGCGTGCGTTGCTGGGTGCGTGTGAGCCGGACGCTCACACCCCATTGTTCCGTACTCCGACCCGTGCCGTGGGCTGGGGTCACGTCTGGTTCGCCACACTCGCGCCGGTGCGCGCGGCCAGTGGCCCGCGTCACACCCCCGTCGGGTCCTCGCCCCGGTCAAGGGCCTTCCAGAGGTCCTCCGGGCGGTCGGGGTCGGCGGCCCGGGGTGTGCGGCGCGGGCGGGCGGTGCCGCGCTCGTAGCGGCCGGACATGGCGGGCCACAGGCGTCCGTAGCGCAGCGCGAGGATCCCGGCGAGCAGGAGCAGCACACCGCCGACCGCGGCGACGTAGGGCCAGCCCGTGTGGCTCAGCGCGGCCGCCGTGGCGGCGGTGTCGCCGGTCGCCTTGGCGGCCTGCTCGTCGAGCACGGAGCCGTCGGAGGCGCCGACCAGGGCGGCGGCGACCGTGCCCGCGCCGGAGAGGGCGAGGAGCGCGGCGACCAGGAGGCGGCCACGGCGGCGGACGGCGAAGACGGCGACGAGCGCGGCGAGGCCCACTATGGCGAGGGCCGCGGGAACGCCCGTGACGTCGCTGCCCTTGGCTGTCAGCGGGAAGGTGCCGCCGGCCACCGTCGCGGTGCCCTCCGCCCAGCGCTGCCGGGTGGCCAGCAGCGCCACGGCGGCGCCGAGCGCACCGCACAGCAGGGCCATGGCGAGGCTCCTGCGGCCGGACCGCGCGGATTCCGCGGCTTCGGAACGGGGGTGAGGTACAGCAGTCACGTACTCCACTATCGCCTGCACTCCGGGCGAAGCGTCACCCGGGGTTCACGTGAGCCTCGCCTCTACTCGCCGGTCCCGCCCAGCCGGTTGGCCGTGTGCACCGCGCGCAGGACCGCCGCCGCCTTGTTGCGGCACTCCTGGTCCTCGGCGACCGGGTCGGAGTCGGCGACGATGCCGGCGCCCGCCTGGACGTACGCGGTGCCGTCACGCAGCAGGGCCGTGCGGATGGCGATGGCGGTGTCGGAGTCGCCCGCGAAGTCCAGGTAGCCGACGCAGCCGCCGTACAGTCCGCGCCGGGAGGGCTCCAGTTCGTCGATGATCTGCATCGCGCGCGGCTTGGGCGCGCCCGACAGCGTGCCCGCCGGGAAGCAGGCGGTCAGGACGTCGAAGGCGGTACGGCCCTCCGCCACCCGGCCGGTGACCGTCGAGACGATGTGCATCACGTGCGAGTACCGCTCGATGGACATGAAGTCGACGACCTCGACCGAGCCGGGCGCGCAGACCCGTCCCAGGTCGTTGCGGCCTAGGTCGACCAGCATCAGGTGCTCGGCGCGCTCCTTGGGGTCGGCGAGCAGTTCGTCGGCGAGGGCCTGGTCCTCCTGCGGGGTGGCGCCGCGGTGCCGGGTGCCGGCGATGGGGTGGACCATGGCCTGCCCGCCCTCCACCTTGACCAGGGCCTCGGGCGACGAGCCGACGACGTCGAAACCGTCGAAGCGGAACAGGTACATGTACGGGGACGGGTTGGTGGCCCGCAGGACCCGGTACACGTCCAGCGCGCTCGCCGTGCACTCCGTCTCGAAGCGCTGCGACGGTACGACCTGGAAGGCCTCGCCCGCCCGGATGCGCTCCTTGATGTCCTCGACGGCCTCCTGGAAGTCCGGGCCGCCCCACAGCGCGGTGTACGCGGGGAGTTCGGACGGGGGGAGGACGGCCGGGGGCTGGGCGACCGCGCGCGAGAGGTCGGCCTCCATGGCGTCGAGGCGGGCCACGGCGTCCGCGTACGCCTCGTCCACGCCGGTGTCGAGGTCGTTGTGGTTGATCGCGTTGGCGATCAGCAGGACGGAGCCCTCCCAGTGGTCCATGACCGCGAGATCGCTGGTGAGGAGCATGGTCAGTTCGGGCAGCCGGAGGTCGTCCCGCTCGCCGGGGCCGATCTTCTCCAGGCGGCGCACGATGTCGTAGCCGAGGTAGCCGACCATTCCGCCGGTGAAGGGCGGCATGCCCTCCTGGTGCGGGGTGTGGAGGGCTTCGATCGTGGCGCGCAGGGCGGCCAGCGGGTCGCCGTCGACGGGGACTCCGACGGGCGGGGTGCCGAGCCAGTGGGCCTGGCCGCCGCGCTCGGTCAGGGTCGCGGCCGAACGCACCCCCACGAAGGAGTAGCGGGACCAGGAACGGCCGTTCTCCGCGGACTCCAGCAGGAACGTGCCGGTCCGCTCGGCCGCGAGCTTGCGGTAGAGGGCGACCGGGGTGTCGCCGTCGGCTAGGAGCTTGCGGGTGACCGGGATGACGCGGCGGTCGGTGGCCAGCTTGCGGAAGGCTTCGAGGTCCATGGCGGCTGACCTTACTGATCGTGGGCGGCCGGGCCGGAATCGGCGTCCTTGAGCAGCACGTCCTCGTCGAAGCAGGTGCGGGCGCCGGTGTGACAGGCGGCGCCGACCTGGTCGACCTTGACCAGCACGGTGTCGGCGTCGCAGTCGAGGGCGACGGACTTCACCCACTGGAAGTGGCCGGAGGTGTCGCCCTTGACCCAGTACTCCTGGCGGCTGCGCGACCAGTAGGTGCAGCGGCCGGTGGTCAGCGTGCGGTGCAGCGCCTCGTCGTCCATCCAGCCGAGCATCAGCACCTCTCCGGTGTCGAACTGCTGGGCGATGGCGGGGACGAGCCCGTCGGCGCTGCGCTTGAGGCGCACGGCGATCTCCGGGTCGAGGCTGCTGGGCGGGGGCGTGCTGGTCATGGGTGCCATTGTGCCGCGCGCCACTGACAGTGACGGCGTGGTGTCCACTGGGCGGACCGGATACCCGGTCGTAGGCTGACAGCATGTCGACCTTCGCCAAGCGTGAACGGCTCCTGCTCGCCGACCTCTTGGAAACCTGCGGTCCGGAGGCACCGACCCTCTGCGAGGGCTGGCAGACCCGTGACCTGGCCGCGCACGTGGTGGTGCGGGAGCGCCGCCCCGACGCCGCCGGGGGAATTCTGATCAAGCCGCTCGCGTCCCGCCTGGACAGGGTGATGGAGGAGTTCGCGGCGAAGCCGTACGAGGAACTGATCCAGCTGATCCGTACCGGCCCTCCGCGCTTCTCGCCGTTCTCGCTGAAGCAGATCGACGAGGCGTCGAACACGGTCGAGTTCTACGTTCACACCGAGGACGTCCGCCGCGCCCAGCCGGACTGGACGCCGCGCGAGCTGGACCCGGTCTTCCAGGACGCCCTGTGGTCCCGGCTGGAGCGCTCCGCCCGCCTGGTGGGCCGCGGCGCCCCGACCGGTGTGGTGCTGCGCCGTCCGGACGGCCAGACGGCGGTCGCGCACCGGGGCACGCCGGTGGTGACGGTCACCGGGGAGCCGTCCGAGCTGCTGCTGTTCACGTACGGCCGTCAGAGCGCCGCCAGGGTCGAGCTGGACGGCGACGAGAACGCGATCACCACGCTGCACGGCTCGAAGCGGCTGGGCATCTGAGAGGCACGGCATGATCAAGGTCGCGATGACCGGCGTCTACGTCGACGACGTGGCGAAGGCCCACGCGTTCTACACGGACGTGCTCGGCTTCGAGACGCGCACCGACCTGGACCTGGGCGGCGGCACGCTGTTCGTCACGGTCGGCGCGCGGGACGGGGCCCAGCCGGACCTCCAACTGCTCCTGGAGCCCGGCGACAGCCCCATCGCGGAGCCGTACCGCCGGGCCCTGTACGCGGCGGGGATCCCCGCGATCGTCTTCTCCGTGGACGACATCCGGGCGGAGCACGAGCGGCTGCTCGGACTCGGTGTGCGCTTCACGCACGAGCCGCAGGAGCAGGGCCCGGTGATCGCCGCCGTGCTCGACGACACGGTCGGCAACCTGGTCCAGCTGGCCCAGCCGAAGGGCTGAGCCTCGACGCGGCAGCTCGGCGCGGCGCGGGCCCGGTACGACCGGGGCCACGGCCCCGCCGCGGCCCCTCACGCGCGCGCCCACCAACGCCCCCGGCCCCCCGACCCCAGAGCCGCCCCCCA
>NZ_JBHYKH010000250.1:0-8440 GCF_042741275.1 Streptomyces sp. NPDC058964 | reverse complement strand
TGTGTCTGTCACGGCGGGGGCTCTCGGGGGGGGGGGGGGGGCGCTGACCCCCGGGGCCCACGGCCCCGCCGCGGCCGCAGACGGCCGCGCTCACGACGGCCCCGGGCCCCACGTCCCGATCGCCGCCGCCGTGTACGGCATGCCCAGCGGAGCCAGACCGAGGCCGACCAGACCGGGGACGGCGGTCACCCGGCCCGGGTACGCCGCGTCCGCCTGGGTCCGGAGCAGGGCTGCGCACATGGCTCCGCTGAGACCCGCGCACAGCCCGACAAGAGACGCGCACAGCCCGACGAGCGGGGCCGCCCCGCCGGCGGCCACGAGGCTCGGTGCGAAGGCGAGGGCGCCGATCGGGACCGAGCCCGCGAGGATCGCCACGCCGGCGACCGGTCCCGCGCGCGGGAGACGCCCCCGGACGGTCAGCAGCGGGGAGACGGCCCCGGCGCCGAGGCCGAACCCGGCGAGCACCCCCCCCAATCCAAAGGCGCCCCGGCCGCGCCGGTCGGTGGCCGCGGATGCAGGTGAGTCCGGCCCCGAGGTCCCGCAGGGGCCGGGCGCCGCCACCCTGTCGTCCGCCGGCAGCTCCCGCGCCCAGCTCCGCGGCCCGGTGCGCCCATTCGACGGCGTCGATGCCGGTGCCCTTGCGGCCGCCGTGCGTCGTCACCTCGAAGAAGCCGGACCCGCTCCGGCGGGCGTCCACCGACAGCACCAGCACCTGCCGGCCGAACCGCTCGGCGATCTCGCGGATGAGGTCGGGTCGGGCGATGGCGGCCGTGTTCACGCCCACCTTGTCCGCGCCCGCCCGCAGCAGCTTGTCCACGTCCTCGGCCGTACGGACCCCGCCGCCGACGGTCAGCGGGATGAACACCTGCTCGGCGGTGCGGCGCACCACGTCGTAGGTCGTCTCACGGTTGCCCGAGGACGCGGTGATGTCCAGGAACGTCAGCTCGTCGGCGCCTTCGGCGTCGTACACCTTGGCCATCTCGACGGGGTCGCCCGCGTCGCGCAAATTCTGGAAGTTGACGCCCTTGACGACCCGGCCGTTGTCCACGTCCAGGCAGGGGATGACTCGGACCGCCAGGGTCATGACTCCACGGCTCCTCTGATTCAGCTCTGGCCCCGGAAGGCCTCCAGTTCGACTTCGACCAGGATGCGCGGGTCGACGAAGCCCTCCACGACCAGCAGGGTCGAGGCGGGGCGCACCGCGTCGAAGAGTTCCTTGTGCGCCCGGCCCACGGCGTCCATGTCGCGCGCGTGGGTCAGGTACATCCGCGTCCGGATGACGGACTCGACGCCGAGCCCGAACTCACCGATCGCCTCGACCGCGCTCGTGAACGCGGCCTTGGCCTGTTCGTACGGGTCGCCCTCCCCGTACAGCACCCGGCCCTTGAAGGCCGTCGTGCCCGCCACCAGCACCCGGTCACCCGCCGCCACGGCGCGTGCGAACCCGAAACTCTCTTCCCAGGGACTTTCGCTCTGCACGCGCCGTACGGCATCGCTCATGACACTGTGTCCGATTTCAAGACGTAGCCTCCAAGGCCTCTTCCAGGGTGAACGCCTTCGCGTACAGGGCCTTCCCGACGATGGAGCCCTCGACACCGAGGGGTACCAGCTCGGCGATGGCACGGAGGTCGTCCAGCGACGACACGCCGCCGGAGGCCACCACCGGACGGTCCGTCGCCGCGCAGACGTTCCTCAGCAGCTCCAGGTTCGGACCCTGCAGGGTGCCGTCCTTGGCGATGTCGGTGACGACGTACCGCGCGCAGCCCTCCTTGTTGAGGCGCTCCAGCGTCTCGTAGAGGTCGCCGCCGTCGCGGGTCCAGCCGCGGCCACGCAGGGTCGTGCCGCGGACGTCGAGGCCGACGGCGATCTTGTCACCGTGCTCGGCGATGACCTTGGCGACCCACTCCGGGGTCTCCAGGGCGGCGGTGCCCAGGTTCACCCGGGTGCAGCCGGTGGCGAGCGCGGCGGCGAGGGTGTCGTCGTCGCGGATGCCGCCGGACAGCTCGACCTTGATGTCCATCGCCCTCGTGACCTCGGCGATCAGCGCGCGGTTGTCACCGGTGCCGAACGCGGCGTCCAGGTCGACGAGGTGCAGCCACTCGGCGCCGGAACGCTGCCAGGCGAGGGCGGCCTCCAGGGGGGAGCCGTAGGAGGTCTCGGTTCCGGACTCGCCGTGCACGAGGCGGACGGCCTGGCCGTCGCGGACGTCGACGGCGGGGAGGAGTTCGAGCTTGCTCACAGTGTTCCGATCCAGTTGGTGAGGAGCTGGGCTCCGGCGTCGCCGGACTTCTCGGGGTGGAACTGCGTGGCCCACAGGGCGCCGTTCTCCACGGCCGCGACGAAGGGCTTGCCGTGGGTCGCCCAGGTCACCCTGGGGGCGTGCAGGGCCGGGTTGTGCGTCTCCAGGGTCCAGTCGTGGACGGCGTAGGAGTGCACGAAGTAGAAGCGCGCGTCCGTGTCCAGGCCGGCGAACAGCTCCGAGCCGGCCGGCACCTCCACGGTGTTCCAGCCCATGTGCGGCACGACGTCGGCCTGGAGCGGCTCGACCGAGCCGGGCCACTCGTCGAGGCCCTCGGTCTCGACGCCGTGCTCGATGCCACGGGCGAACAGGATCTGCATGCCGACACAGATCCCCATCACCGGCCGCCCGCCGGCCAGCCGGCGGTCGATGATCCAGTCCCCGCGCGCCTCGCGCAGGCCCCGCATGCAGGCGGCGAAGGCGCCGACGCCGGGGACCAGCAGCCCGTCCGCGTTCATGGCCTTGTCGAAGTCACGGGTGATCTCGACGTCGGCGCCCGTGCGCGCGAGGGCGCGCTCGGCGGAACGCACGTTCCCGAAGCCGTAGTCGAAGACGACGACCTTCTTCGGGCTCTTGGGGGAAGCGCTCAATTCCACACCTCCAGCCTCAGGACACCCGCCACCAGACACATGGCCGCGCCGATCGAGAGCAGCACGATCAGGCTCGTGGGCATCTTCTGCTTGACGAAGGAGATGATGCCGCCGACGAGGAAGAGGCCGACGACGATCAGGACGGTGGACAGACCGTTCATGGCTTACAGCGCACCCTTCGTGGAGGGGAGGATGCCGGCCGCGCGCGGGTCGCGCTCGCTGGCGTAGCGCAGCGCCCGCGCCAGGGCCTTGAACTGGCACTCCACGATGTGGTGCGCGTTGCGCCCGTAGGGCACGTGCACGTGCAGCGCTATCTGCGCCTGGGCCACGAAGGACTCCAGGATGTGCCGGGTCATCGTGGTGTCGTACTCGCCGATCATCGGCGCCATGTTCTCGGGCTCGGTGTGCACCAGGTACGGGCGGCCCGACAGGTCGACGGTCACCTGGGCGAGGGACTCGTCCAGCGGGACCGTGCAGTTGCCGAAGCGGTAGATGCCCACCTTGTCGCCGAGGGCCTGCTTGAAGGCGGCGCCCAGCGCGAGGGCGGTGTCCTCGATGGTGTGGTGGGAGTCGATGTGCAGGTCGCCGTCGGTCTTCACGGTCAGGTCGAACAGACCGTGCCGGCCGAGCTGGTCGAGCATGTGGTCGTAGAAGCCGACGCCGGTCGCGATGTCGGTCTTCCCGCTGCCGTCGAGGTCGATCTCGACCAGGACGGACGTCTCCTTGGTGGTGCGCTCCACGCGTCCGACGCGGGTCATGCGTTCTGCTCCTTCTTCAGTTCACGTACCGCGTCGAGGAACGCGTCGTTCTCCTGTGGGGTTCCGGCGGACACCCGCAGCCAGCCCGGTACGCCGTTGTCCCGGACCAGGACACCCCGGTCGAGGATCTTCCGCCAGGCCTCGTGGGCATCGGCGAAGCGCCCGAACTGCACGAAGTTCGCGTCGGACTCGACGACGTCGTAACCGATCGCCCTCAGCTCGCCCACCAGCCGGTCCCGCTCCGCCTTCAGCTGCTCGACGTACTTCAGCAGCGTGCCGGTGTGTTCCAGGGCGGCCAGCGCGGTCGCCTGGGTGACGGCGGACAGGTGGTACGGCAGCCGTACGAGCTGTACGGCGTCCACGACCGCCGGGTGCGCGGCGAGGTACCCGAGCCGCAGGCCCGCCGCCCCGAACGCCTTGGACATGGTCCGCGAGACGACGAGATTCGGCCGACCTTCGAGCAGCGGCAGCAGCGAGTCGCCGTGGCTGAACTCGATGTAGGCCTCGTCCACGATCACCATCGACGGCTTGGCCGCCTGCGCCGCCTCGTACAGGGCGAGCACCGTAGCGGGCGGGACCGCGTTGCCCGTGGGGTTGTTGGGGGTGGTGATGAAGACGACGTCCGGCCGGTGCTCGGCGACGGCCCGCTCGGCGGCCGCCAGGTCGATGGTGAAGTCCTCGTTGCGGGGCCCGGAGATCCAGCCGGTCCCCGTGCCGCGCGCGATGAGCGAGTGCATCGAGTACGACGGCTCGAAGCCGATCGCGGTGCGGCCCGGCCCGCCGAAGGTCTGGAGCAGTTGCTGGATGACCTCGTTGGAGCCGTTGGCGGCCCAGACGTTCGCCATGCCGAGGTGGTACTTGCCGGTCTTCGTCAGGTACTTGGCCAGCTCGGTGCGCAGCTGGACCGCGTCCCGGTCGGGGTAGCGGTTCAGATCCCGGGCGGCCTCGCGCACCCGCTCCGCGATCCGCTCGACCAGCGGCTCGGGCAGGGGGTACGGGTTCTCGTTCGTGTTCAGCCGTACGGGGACGTCCAACTGGGGCGCGCCATAGGGGGACTTGCCCCGCAGCTCGTCCCGTACGGGAAGATCGTCGATTCCGAAGCTCACTTGCTCTCAGGCACCTTCCACCCGAACCTTGCCTTGATCGCCGCGCCGTGCGCGGGCAGGTCCTCCGCCTCCGCCAGCGTCACCACGTGGTGCGCGACCTCGGCCAGCGCGTCCTTCGTGTAGTCGACGATGTGGATGCCGCGCAGGAAGGACTGGACGGACAGTCCGGACGAGTGGCAGGCGCAGCCGCCGGTGGGCAGGACGTGGTTGGAGCCGGCCGCGTAGTCGCCCAGCGAGACCGGGGCCCAGGGGCCGATGAAGATCGCGCCCGCGTTCCTGACCCGGTCGGCGACGGCCGCCGCGTCCGTCGTCTGGATCTCCAGGTGCTCGGCGCCGTACGCGTCGACCACCCTGAGGCCCTCGTCGACGCCGTCGACCAGCACGATGGCGGACTGCCTGCCGCGCAGTGCCGGGACGATCCGGTCGTCGATGTGCTTGGTGGCCGCGACCTGCGGCTCCAGCTCCTTCTCCACCGCGTCGGCCAGCGCGACCGAGTCGGTGACCAGGACCGCGGCGGCGAGCGGGTCGTGCTCGGCCTGGCTGATCAGGTCGGCGGCGATGTGCACCGGGTCGGCGGTGTCGTCCGCGAGCACGGCGATCTCGGTCGGACCGGCCTCCGCGTCGATGCCGATCCTGCCGGTGAAGAAGCGTTTGGCGGCGGCGACCCAGATGTTGCCGGGGCCGGTGACCATGTTGGCCGGGGCGCAGGACTCGGTGCCGTAGGCGAACATCGCCACGGCGGTGGCGCCGCCCGCCGCGTACACCTCGTCGACGCCGAGCAGCGCGCACGCCGCGAGGATCGTCGGGTGCGGCAGGCCGCCGAACTCCGCCTGGGCCGGTGAGGCCAGCGCCACGGACCCGACGCCCGCCTCCTGCGCCGGCACCACGTTCATGATCACGGAGGAGGGGTAGACGGAACGGCCGCCGGGCGCGTACAGACCGACGCGCTCCACCGGCACCCACTTCTCGGTCACCGAGCCGCCGGGCACGACCTGGGTCGTGTGCGTCGTACGGCGCTGGGCGCGGTGCACGAGCCGGGCCCGGCGGATGGACTCCTCCAGGGCCGCCCGCACGGCCGGGTCGAGGGACTCCAGCGCGTCGGCGAGCGCCTGCGTGGGGACCCGTACGGATTCGAGCCGTACGCCGTCGAACCTCTCCGCGAAGTCGATCAGCGCCGCGTCGCCCCGATGATGCACGGCTTCGCAGATCGGACGCACCTTCTCCAGGGCGGCCTGAACGTCGAAGTCGGCTCGGGGCAGCAGGTCGCGCAGGGCGGGGCCCTCGGGAAGGGCGTCGCCGCGCAGATCGATTCGGGAGATCACAGGCTCAATTCTCTCAGACCGGGGTCGGACGGCGTCCGCGCGTATCAATGGCTGATACAGAACGTGGCCGGAACCCGGAAGATCGCCTTCACGTCTAGTGTTCCGGGCGTCACTCAGCGGGCATGAACGGTCGTACGAATGCGACTCGCGAGTAGTTGAGGAAGAAGGAAAAGGCGTGACCGAGGGTGCCGGCCTGCGCGCCGGGGACCTGCCGGACGACCTGACCGCGGCCGAGGCCGGCATGTGGCAGGCCTTCCGCAACGGCAGTGTGTACGACCTGAGCAGCGGGGACGCCGTCGTGGACGATCCGCACGGCGGGCACCCCTGGGGGCCCGAGCGGACGGTCCGGGCGCGCACAGTGGCCTGGCTGCTGCTCGACGGGCCGCCCGCGCTCGCGGGCCGGGTCTCCTCCCTGAAGCTGGCCGGTGTGCGGATCACCGGCACCCTGGATCTGGCGGGTGGCACGGTCACGCCGTACCTGGAGCTGCGGGACTGCCGCTTCGACCGCGAGGTCCTGCTGCCGGAGGCCCGCTTCACCACCGCCCGGTTCGTGAACTGCTCGGTGCCCCGTCTGGAGGCCGCCCGGGTGCACACCGAGGGTGACCTCCACCTGCCGCGCTGCCGTTTCCGCGGCGGCGTCCGGCTGACCGACGCGCACATCGGCACGGATCTGCTGCTCAACCAGGCGGTCGTGCACCGGGACCGCAGCGGCCGTTCGATCGCCGGGGACGGCATGACGGTCGGGCAGGACTTACAGGCGGAGCTCCTGGAGTCGCACGGCGAGCTGAGCCTGCGGGGCGCCAAGGTCGGCGTCTCACTGAGCCTGCGCGGGGCCCGGCTGCTCAACCCGTACGCGCGGCTCGCCCTGAACGCGCCCCAGCTGACCGTCGGGCGCACGCTGTACCTCACCCCGGCCGGTGTGGGCAGCGCGCTGCTGAGCGGCACGACCCCCGCGCGCGGGACGCGGATCCAGCGCTTCGAGTGCCAGGGCGGGGTGCGGCTGGACGACGGGCGGTTCGGCGACGCGGTCGACATGGAGCGGGCGCGGTTCGCCTTCACCGACGACCAGGAACTGTCACTGCGCCGGGCGCAGACGCCGGAGCTGCGCTTCCTCGGGGACCGGCCGCCGCGCGGGAAGGTGGTGCTGTCGGGTGCGCGGACCGTCAACCTCGTGGACCGGGCGGGCAGCTGGCCGGAGCCGGGCAACCTGCACATGGGCGGCTTCGTGTACGAGAGCCTGGTGCCGCAGGGCCCGTTCCCGCTGAACCGGCGGCTGGAGTGGGTGGCGGCGGCGACCGCCGAGTACAACCCGGAGCCGTACGAGCGGCTGGCCGCCGTGCTGCGGGGGGCCGGGGAGGACGAGGACGCCCGGGAGGTGCTGCTCGCCAAGCAGCGCAGGCGCCGCGAGACCCTGCCGCTGGCCGCCAAGCTGTGGGGGTACGCGCAGGACTGGACGGTGGCCTACGGGTACCGGCCGGGCCGGGCCGCGGTGTGGATGGCGGTGCTGTGGGCGGCGGGCACGCTCGCCTTCGTGCACGCCGGCCATCCGCCGATGAATCCGGGCGGGCACCCGGTCTGGAACCCGGCGCTGTTCACCCTCGACCTGCTGCTGCCCGTCATAGACCTGGGTCAGGTGGGCCAGTGGCAGCTGCGCGGCGGCTGGCAGTGGCTGTCCGCGGCGATGATCCTGCTGGGCTGGATCCTGGCGACGACGGTGGCGGCGGGGGCGACACGGCTGCTGAGGCGCGGATAGAAGGCTTCTGAGGCCGGCGGGGCCGGGCGGGGCCGGGCGGGGCCGGCGGGATTCGGCCGCCTGGCAGGTACCCGACAGCAGGTCAATGGCCATCCTTTACCCGGCCTTGACCGCCGCGCGTACAACTTTCCTCCGGTTGGGCACACCCCCTGGCGCGTCCCCGACCTGCGGACTTTCAATGGTCGACACCATGGCTCTGCTCCCCGCTCTCATCCGCCCCACCCGGATGAAAAGGATCACCTCACGCCCGGCCGGACCGCCGGCCGATGACGAGGTACTGCTCGACGCCCCCGACGACCGTCTCGGACCCGCCCTCGTCGCGGCCGGGCGCGGCGAGTCCGGGGCCGCCGCCGAGCTGCTGGCCGCCACCCGCGCGGCCGCCGAGTGGGAGAACCGCGACCGGTACGCACGGCGCCTGGCCGCCTTCGCCCGCTCGCGAGCCGAGTGGTTCCTGGCATGGCGCGCGGCCGCCCCGCACGACCGCGACGGGCTGCTGGTCGCGGCCCAGCTGGCGGTCGACCACCCCCGCGCGGCCGCCGCCCCCGCCCCCGGGCGCGCCCGACCGGGCCCGCCCCCACCCCCGCCGCGCGGTCAGCACCGAGTCGCGCGGGG
>NZ_JBHYKH010000249.1:0-12947 GCF_042741275.1 Streptomyces sp. NPDC058964 | reverse complement strand
CGCGAGTACCGCGCGGCGGTTTGCCATCGACATTTACTAGGACGTCCTAGTAAATTCGTGGGTATGGACGCTGACGCCATCGATGAGGGCCGCACCCGCTGGCAGGCCCGGTACGACGCGGCGCGCAAGCGCGACGCCGACTTCACCACGCTCTCCGGAGACCCCGTGGAGCCGGTGTACGGACCCCGGCCCGGGGACAGGTACGAGGGCTTCGAGCGGATCGGCTGGCCCGGTGAGTACCCCTTCACCCGCGGTCTGTACCCGACCGGCTACCGGGGACGCGCCTGGACGATCCGCCAGTTCGCCGGGTTCGGCAACGCCGAGCAGACCAACGAGCGGTACAAGATGATCCTGGCCGCCGGCGGCGGCGGACTGTCCGTGGCGTTCGACATGCCCACGCTCATGGGGCGCGACTCCGACGACCCGCGCTCGCTGGGCGAGGTCGGGCACTGCGGCGTGGCGATCGACTCGGCGGCGGACATGGAGGTCCTGTTCAAGGACATCCCGCTGGGTGACGTGACGACCTCGATGACGATCAGCGGACCGGCGGTGCCCGTCTTCTGCATGTACCTGGTCGCGGCCGAACGGCAGGGCGTCGACCCGTCCGTCCTCAACGGCACCCTGCAGACGGACATCTTCAAGGAGTACATCGCGCAGAAGGAGTGGCTCTTCCAGCCCGAGCCCCATCTGCGTCTGATCGGCGATCTGATGGAGTACTGCGCGAAGGGCATCCCGGCCTACAAGCCGCTGTCCGTCTCCGGCTACCACATCCGCGAGGCCGGGGCGACGGCCGCGCAGGAGCTGGCGTACACCCTGGCGGACGGCTTCGGGTACGTGGAGCTGGGCCTGTCGCGCGGGCTCGACGTGGACGTCTTCGCACCCGGCCTGTCCTTCTTCTTCGACGCCCACCTCGACTTCTTCGAGGAGATCGCCAAGTTCCGGGCGGCGCGCCGGATCTGGGCCCGCTGGATGCGGGACGTCTACGGGGCGAAGAGCGACAAGGCCCAGTGGCTGCGCTTCCACACCCAGACCGCCGGTGTCTCGCTGACCGCCCAGCAGCCGTACAACAACGTGGTGCGTACGGCCGTGGAGGCGCTCGCGGCGGTGCTCGGCGGGACGAACTCGCTGCACACCAACGCCCTGGACGAGACGCTCGCGCTGCCCAGCGAGCAGGCCGCCGAGATCGCGCTGCGCACCCAGCAGGTGCTGATGGAGGAGACGGGGGTCGCCAACGTGGCCGACCCGCTGGGCGGTTCCTGGTACGTCGAGCAGCTGACGGACCGGATCGAGGCCGACGCGGAGAAGATCTTCGACCGGATCAAGGAGCGCGGGCTGCGCGCCCATCCCGACGGGCAGCACCCGATCGGCCCGATCACCTCGGGCATCCTGCGCGGGATCGAGGACGGCTGGTTCACCGGTGAGATCGCGGAGTCCGCGTTCCGCTACCAGCAGTCCCTGGAGAAGGGTGACAAGAGGGTCGTCGGCGTCAACGTCCACACCGGCTCCGTCACCGGTGACCTGGAGATCCTGCGGGTCAGCCACGAGGTGGAGCGGGAGCAGGTCCGGGTACTGGGCGCCCGCAGGGCGGAGCGCGACGAGGCCCGTGTCCGCGCGGCGCTGGACGGCATGCTCGCCGCTGCCCGCGACGGCTCCAACATGATCGCTCCCATGCTGGACGCCGTACGGGCCGAGGCGACCCTGGGCGAGATCTGCGGGGTACTGCGGGACGAGTGGGGGGTGTACACGGAGCCCGCGGGCTTCTGAGCCCCGGTACTACGCGAGCGGTGATGCTCCTGTCAGCCCCAGCAGGAGCACCCGCGTGAAGCTCCGCACCCACTCCTCGTCCGCCGGCTCCGCGCTCACCAGGGTGCGGTGCACCACGGCGCCCGCCACCATGTCGAAAATGAGGTCCACCGTGCGGGCGGCCTCCTCGGGGCCGGCCTCGGGAGGCAGTTCCCCGCGCCGCTGGGCCCGTGCGCGGCCCTCCAGGACCAGGCACTTCTGGCGGTCCACGATGGAGTCGCGGATGCGCTCGCGCAGGGCGTCGTCACGGGTGGACTCCGCGACCACCGCCATCAGCCCGCTCTTGGCCTCGGGCCGGGCCAGGATCGCGGCGAACTGGAGGACCACGCCCTCGATGTCGGCGGCCAGGCTGCCGCGGTCGGGCAGGCGGAGTTCGTCGAAGAGTTCGGCCACGGCGTCGACCACGAGTTCGTTCTTGCCCGCCCAGCGGCGGTAGAGCGTCGTCTTCGCAACCCCGGCCCGTGTCGCCACGTCTCCCAGCGTGAGCTTGGACCAGCCCAGCTCCACCAGCGCCTGGCGCGTGGCCGCCAGGATCGCGGTGTCCGCGGCGGCACTGCGCGGGCGTCCGGTACGGCTGGCGGGGGTGCGGCTCTGCATCCCATGACCATAACCGCCGGTTCCCGTGATGCCGTGAGGGAGATCACCGGGGCGGGGTGTCGCGGGAGCCCCGGAAGGCATTACGCTACGAGTCGTAGCGAAATCTCGTGCTGGACGTGCGCGGGTGACGCTCACGTACGACGACCATGTGGCGCGGGGTGGGGACCCGGCGTCCGCACACCGTTTTTCACACACGCGCGGGAACGGGGGAGGATAGACGCATGCAGCCACGGAACATGTCCATGAGCGGCGTCGTCGACCTCGCCGCGGTGAAGGCGGCCCAGGAGGCCAAGACCAAGGCCGAGCAGGCGCGCGCCGAAGCAGCCCGCCAGGGCGGGGCGGGGGCCGTCTCCCCGGCCGATCTCGTCATCGACGTCGACGAGGCCTCCTTCGAACTCGAGGTCCTGCAGCGCTCCACCGAGGTCCCGGTCGTCATCGACTTCTGGGCCGAGTGGTGTCAGCCCTGCAAGCAGTTGAGCCCCGTTCTGGAGCGGCTCGCGGTCGAGTACAACGGGCGCTTTCTCCTTGCCAAGATCGACGTCGACGCCAACCAGATGCTGATGCAGCAGTTCGGGGTGCAGGGGATCCCGGCCGTCTTCGCCGTCGTGGCGGGTCAGGCGCTGCCGCTCTTCCAAGGGGCCGCCGGCGAGCAGCAGATCCGGCAGACCCTCGACCAGCTGGTGCAGGTCGCCGAGGAGCGGTTCGGCCTGACCGGCCTGACCGTCGACCCCGATGCCCAGGCGGGCGTGCGTACGGCCCCCGTGGAGCAGGCGGGGCCGTACGACATGCTCCTCGAAGCCGCCGTGCAGGCCCTGGACGCCGGCGATCTGGGCGGGGCGATCCAGGCGTACAAGAACGTGCTGAGCGAGGATCCGGGCAACACCGAGGCCAAACTGGGACTGGTTCAGGCCGAGTTGCTGGAGCGGGTGCGGGACCTGGACCCGCAGCAGGTGCGCAAGGACGCGGCCGAGAAGCAGGCGGACGCGCAGGCGCAGATCGCCGCGGCCGACCTCGACCTGGTCGGCGGGCACGTGGAGGACGCCTTCGGACGGCTCATCGAGACCGTCTCGCGTACAGCGGGTGACGACCGTGACGCCGTGCGTCGCCGGCTGCTGGAGCTCTTCGAACTGGTCGGGGCCGAGGATCCCCGGGTGATCGGAGCGCGTCGGGCGCTGGCCCGCGCGCTGTTCTGACCGGCGTCGCGAGCGGGGCGGCGGACCGGTTCCGACCGGGCGCCGAGCGCCACGCCGTGTGATGCCGGAGTGAAAGATTTGCCGACGAGGCGTCAGGGCGGCCGCGCTTTACCAAATCTTGGTAATCGCGGCCGCTGTTACTCCGAGTAAATTCAGGGCGTTGATCTGTCTGGTTCCGTCCAAGGATCAATAGTTTTGTTCCGCCCTTCACTGACACCGAGCGTCGCCTTACGAGACCGGCGGGTCGTTGTTCGGTTATCCGGCCGTTACTAGCGAGTAACGAACCCCCTTGTGTCGGCGGCGAGAATGCACCACGATCGGCGACGCTCGGTCCATTCCCCTCCCCCGACAGCCGGTCGGGTGCACGGGTTCATCTGGGTCCCCACCGAGCAGAGTCGGCGGCAGTGGCGCCGGCTCTTGGACAGGGGGGTCTTCGCCACAACAGCGAAGCCTGTCCGGCAGGGTTGTGCGTGATGCGTGTCAGGCGCGACCAGTGGTTGTCGCTCGGGGGTGATCGCCGGTGATTCGGGCGCGTTCGCGCCGCCGAGTGCAGGCGCTCCCCTTCCGAGGACGTAGCACTTCTCCCATCCCTGCCCGGCTGAGCCGCCGTATGGGGGCGAGTCAGGGCCAGGAGATGTACGTCCGAGAAGGAGGAAATATGGAGTCCCAGGTGCGTGGCGGGACCAGATGGAAGCGGTTCGCTGTGGTCATGGTGCCCAGCGTCGCCGCCACGGCGTGCATAGGTGTCGCCCTCGCGCAGGGCGCTCTGGCCGCGTCGTTCAGCGTCTCCGGTCAGTCGTTCAAGGTCTCGGCGGACAAGCTCGAGGGCAACGGCTTCGAGCAGTACGGAGCGATCGACTCCGGCTACACGATGGACGGCAAGAAGACGGCTCACCCCGTCGCCGTCTCCGCGTTCAAGTCGGCGAAGATCACCAACCTGTGCCAGTCCGTGGTCACCCCGGACGTCCCGATCTTCGGTTCCGTCAGCCTCATCCTGAAGGCGGGCGGCGGTGACACGCCGGTCGAGGCCGACAACATCTACATCGACGTCGCCGACCTCAACGCCGACGCGGTCTTCAACAACATCGACATCGGTGTGGCCGCCAAGGACGCCTCCAAGGGTCCGGGCATGAAGGGCGGCGGGGAGCAGGCGAACCCGTACGGATTCGCCCAGCAGGCCGACTCGGCCACGCTGACCCACGTGCAGCAGACGGCGTGGGCGACCACCGCCGGAACCTTCAAGCTCAGCGGCCTGAAGATGTCGCTGGCGACAGGTTCGCACGAGTGCTTCTGAGCACTCACTGATGGGCGGGGGAGCCGACGGCACCCCCGCCTGTCCAATCTCCGGCCGCGTCTTCACGCGCGGCACACATCACCACCACAGCAACGCCGCACCAGGGAGCTGTTTTCCATGAGCGCCGAGACCCCTGCCGCCGCACCCGGCCAGTTCACCCGCCGGAGGCTGCAGTTCCGCGCCTGGCGGGGCACCCGTCCCTTCTGGGCCGGTCTGTTCGTCCTGCTCAGCGGCTTTCCGATCATCTACTTCCCGTACTTCCACCTCCAGCTCGGCCATCTGACGCTGGCGATGGCAACCACCGCGGGAGCCGGGTCCCTGATCATCGGCGTGCTGCTCTTCGTCCTGGGCATCAGCCTCTGGTTCCAGAAGCACGTGAGAACGTTCGCGGGCGTCGCGGCGATCCTGCTGGGACTGGTGTCTCTGCCCGTGTCCAACTTCGGTGGCTTCGTCATGGGCTTCCTGCTCGCCCTCATCGGCGGAGCGATGGCCGTGGCGTGGGCGCCGGGAGTACCCCCGCAGCCGCAGCCGGCCCATGAGGCCCACGCGGGCGGCGGCGGTGCGCCCGAGGCAGCCCCCAAGGTTCCCGGGGCCGCCCCCGAGCTCGCCCACGAGGTCGCGCTCCACAAGGACACGGACGGCGTGAGCGAGTCGAACGACCTGTCAGGAACGAGCCCGGCGAACGGGGCGAACGGGAGGCGCAGTGCCGGCTGACGAGGTGACCCACGGGACTGATGTGGACGAGTCCCGTGTGAGAACCGGGCCGCGCCACGCGGCACCCAAAAAGCCGCTGTTCACCAGGTTCCACATGCCTGCGGGCAAGGCGATAGCCACCGTGGCGATGCCGACCGCGGTCCTCATGGGCATGGGCTTCACGTCCAGCCTCGCCCTCGCCGACAACAACTCGACGCCCCCCACGTCGAAGAGTCTGACGGCGGACGAGTACAAGGACTGCGTCAAGGCCCTGGACAACTCCAAGGACGCCTCGGCCACGCCGACGCCCTCCGCGTCGGCGAGCGCGAGCGAGTCGGCGGACTCCAAGGACACGGCCACGCCCGCCCCCACGGCGTCCGCCACCGCGCAGGACTCCTCGGGCAAGACCTCTTCGTCGGATTCAGGTTCCGACGACAAGGCCACGCCGAAGCCGACCGCCACGCCGTCGTCCGGTTCGTCGGACACGTCGTCGTCCGGTGGCGGCGACACGGCCACCGCCACCCCCTCGGCGTCCGCGACCAGCGGGAACCTGATCGACACGATCGGGGACACGATCAAGGACGTCTTCACCGGGGGCAGCGACGGCTCGACCGCGAGCGCGAGCCCGACACCGTCGGCCTCCGCGTCCACGTCGTCGTCCTCGTCGTCCTCCTCGTCGAGCGACGGCAAGGGTTCCGGCGGCAGCGTCACCGACACCGTCAAGGACACGGCCGACAAGGCCACCAAGACGGTCGAGAAGACCGTGAAGGACACCACCGACACGGCCTCCAAGGCGGCCGGGGACGTCACCACGGCGGCCGGGGCGGCCACCGCCACGCCCAGCCCGTCGGCGAGTTCCACCACCGCGTCCGCGGACGACTGCCCGGTCGCCACCGAGGACGAGAGCGGCGTCGACAACAAGACGCTGGTGGCGGACGACCCCTGGTACCTGAACGCCAGCTCGCTGCTGCTGAAGGGTGCGGACTACCAGGGTATCGTCGAGGTGAAGACGGCCAACGGCACCAAGAAGAAGGTGCTGAAGTACGTCATCTCGGGCGGAACCGACATCGGTGACCTGCACCAGACGGTGAAGGACAAGCAGTCGGGCAAGACCTACCACGTGCAGGCGGCCTCGGGCTCGACGTCCACGATCCGGGGCGGGGACACCGTGATGTACACGGAGAGCATCTCCGGCAACCTGTTCGGCCTGATCCCCGTGACGTTCAGCCCGGACAGCCCGCCGCCGCTCAACATTCCGCTGATCTACTTCACCAACGTGAAGGTGACGCAGGCCGCCCAGTTCGGTGGAAACCTGCACGTGCCCGGGATGCACGTGTTCACGACCGACTGAGCGCCCCCACAAGCCCGTTCGAGCCGCTCACACGCCGAGGGCGCCCCCTGGTCACAGGGGGCGCCCTCGGCGCCGTACAAAGCCCTTCAGCGGGCCGTCACTTGCCGCTGTCGCCGCCGACGTGGTGGACGCGGACCATGTTGGTCGTGCCGGGGACGCCGGGAGGCGAACCGGCGGTGATGATCACGGTGTCGCCCGGGTCGAAGCGGTTCAGCTTGGCCAGCTCCTGGTCGACCATGTCGACCATCTCGTCCGTGGTGTTCACGAACGGCACGACGTGCGACTCCACGCCCCAGCTGAGCGTCAGCTGGTTGCGGGTGCCCTCGTCCGTGGTGAACGCCAGGACCGGCTGGGCCGCGCGGTAGCGGGAGAGCCGGCGGGCGGTGTCGCCGGACTTGGTGAAGGCGATCAGGCCCCGGCCACCCAGGAAGTCCGCGATCTCGCAGGCGGCACGGGCGACCGAACCACCCTGTGTGCGCGGCTTCTTGCCCGGCACGAGCGGCTGCAGGCCCTTGGCGAGCAGCTCCTCCTCGGCCGCCGTGACGATCTTCGACATCGTCTTCACGGTCTCGACCGGGTAGGCGCCCACGCTCGACTCGGCCGACAGCATGACCGCGTCGGCGCCGTCCAGGATCGCGTTGGCCACGTCGGAGGCCTCGGCGCGGGTCGGGCGGGAGTTGGTGATCATCGACTCCATCATCTGGGTCGCCACGATCACCGGCTTGGCGTTGCGCCGGCACAGCTCGATCAGGCGCTTCTGCACCATGGGGACCTTCTCGA
Source organism: Streptomyces sp. NPDC058964 (assembly GCF_042741275.1). Lineage (NCBI taxonomy): Bacteria > Bacillati > Actinomycetota > Actinomycetes > Kitasatosporales > Streptomycetaceae > Streptomyces > Streptomyces sp. NPDC058964. The sequence goes on along the minus strand of NZ_JBHYKH010000249.1, from coordinate 5,236 downwards.
GCGGGTACTCGACGGCCAGGTCGCCACGCGCGACCATCACGCCGTCGAACGCCATCACGACGTCCTCCATGTTCTCCACCGCCTGCGGCTTCTCCACCTTGGCGATGACCGGGACCCGGCGGCCCTCCTCGTCCATCACGCGGTGCACGTCGTGCACGTCCTTGGCGTCACGGACGAAGGACAGGGCGACCATGTCGCAGCCCATGCGCAGCGCGAACCGCAGGTCCTCGATGTCCTTCTCGCTCAGCGCGGGCACGTTCACGGCCGCGCCGGGCAGGTTGATGCCCTTGTGGTCGGAGACGACACCGCCCTCGATGACGATCGACCGCACCCGCGGGCCCTCGACGTCCAGCACCTTCAGCTCGACGTTGCCGTCGTTGATCAGGAGCTGGTCGCCGCGCGAGACGTCGCCCGGCAGACCCTTGTACGTCGTACCGCAGATCTGCTTGTCGCCGGGAACGTCCTCGGTCGTGATGACGAACTCGTCACCGCGCTCGAGTTCGACCGGACCCTCGGCGAAGGTCTCCAGGCGGATCTTCGGGCCCTGCAGGTCGGCGAGGACACCGATGGCACGGCCCGTCTCCTTGGACGCGGCCCGGACGCGGTCGTACCGCGCCTGGTGCTCGGCGTGCGTGCCGTGGCTGAAATTGAACCGGGCCACGTTCATGCCGGCCTCGATCATGGAGACGAGCATCTCGTGGGAGTCGACCGCGGGGCCGAGAGTACAGACGATTTTCGAACGGCGCATGGAGCGATCCTATCGGTTTGTTTCGCTACGGAATATTCCGTCTGGTGGAAGATACAAATGGGCGGACGTGCGCTCAGTCGTGTTACCGCCGTGTAATTGCTCAGCTGTTCTTTCCGACCAGTGCGTAGGTCTGTGTGGCGATCTCCAGTTCCTCGTCGGTGGGCACCACGGCGACGGCCACCTTGGCGTGTCCGGGCGAGATCAGCCGCGGCCGGTCGCTGCGTACGGCGTTCAGCTCGCCGTCCACCGCAAGGCCCAGCTCCTCCAGGCCCGCCACGGCAGCCTCTCGCACGGGACTCGCGTTTTCCCCGACTCCCGCTGTGAAGACGACCGCGTCCACCCGTCCGAGCACCGCGTAATAGGAGCCGATGTACTTCTTCAGGCGGTGAATGTAGATGTCGAAGGCCAGCCGTGCCTCTTCGTCGCCCTCGTCGAGGGGGGGGGGCGGGGGCCGGCGCGCGCCGGCGCGCGCGCCGCCCCCCCACGCGGGGCGGCGGGACCGGTGCGGGTGCTCAGATGGTGCCCCCGGTGGTGACGGGGCCGACCTGGAAGGTGTGGGAACAGATCGTCCAGTGGGCGGGGACGAGGACCGGGGTGCGCGAGGCCGGTGCGTAGATCCTCAGATAGGTGCCGGTGGCCAGGCAGGGGCCGCCGATGGGTCCGTTCGTGGTGCGGATGACCGCGGAGACGGAGTGGGCCGGCGCGAGCGTGACGCTCGAGTACGACTCTGTCGTGCGGGTGGCGGCCGGGCCGATCTGGCGGTGGGCCGGGTCGAGGACGCTGACGCCCGGATAGCCACGCAGGGCGCAACGGGTGGTGCTGGTGTTTGTGAACTGGATCGGCCAGTACACCGAGCCGGCCGCGCCTTCCTTGCGCCCCATGGACAGGTACAGGTCGCTCACGGTGCACGTACGCAGACCGCTCGACGCGTGCGCTGCCGCCGTCGTGCCCCACGCTGCGCCGGTGGCCGCGCCACCTGCGAGAACCGCGGTCAGCGAGGCGATCGCAACGCGCCGGGAGAGACGTCGAGATTGAACAGCCATGACATGAACACCACCATCTGGCGTATGGGGGATGTTGTCTTACCTCCTTAGATGCACCCGCCACGGGAAAAGTTGTACGAACCTGACTCCTCACCATTTTGGTGGAATTACGTACGACCCGGGCCAGGGTTGCGACCCGTCCGCCTCGGGGCGTTTCCTTGAAGTATCCGGTGGAGAAGCGAGAGCGCCTGGGTTGCGACACGGGCCACGGGGCTTCACCCGTCGAGTGTTTGCCCGGTCACAGCGGTCCGTTGTCGTCCCAGCGTTCGACGCGGAGGTGATCCAGGTGAAAGCTGTCGTCTACGAGAAGCCCTTCAGCGTGACCGTGAGGGATGTCGACGATCCGCGAATCCAGCACCCGAACGACGTGCTGGTACGCGTCACGTCGACCGCTATATGCGGATCCGACCTGCATATGTACGAGGGCCGCACGGCGGCCGAGTCGGGCATAGTCTTCGGGCACGAGAATCTCGGCATCATCGAGGAAGTCGGCAACGGTGTGACCTCCCTGTCCAAGGGAGACCGCGTCGTGATGCCGTTCAACGTGGCCTGCGGGTTCTGCAAGAACTGCCTCGCCGGGAAGACCGGATTCTGTCTGACGGTCAACCCGGGCTTCGCCGGCGGAGCCTACGGCTACGTGGCGATGGGCCCGTACAAGGGCGGCCAGGCAGAGCTGCTGCGCGTGCCCTTCGCCGACTTCAACTGCCTGAAGCTGCCGCCGGGCACCGAGTTCGAGACCGACTTCGTCCTGCTCGCCGACATCTTCCCGACCGGCTACCACGGTTGCGAACTCGCCCAGGTCATCCCGGGTGAGAGCGTGGCCGTCTTCGGTGCCGGACCGGTGGGGCTGATGGCCGCCTACTCCGCGCTGTTGCGCGGAGCCTCGAAGGTGTTCTCGGTGGACCGGGTACCGGAGCGGCTCGCCAAGGCGGAGGAGATCGGAGCCATTCCGATCGACTTCACCGCGGGCGACCCGGCCGAGCAGATCAGGGAACAGACCGCGGGAGAAGGGACCGACAAGGGCGTCGACGCCGTCGGCTATCAGGCCCAGGCGCACGACGCGAGCCATGAGGAACCCGCCGTGGTCCTCAACGCGCTCGTCGCGACGGTACGGCCGACCGGCATGCTGGGCGTACCGGGCCTGTATGTGCCGTCCGACCCGGGCGGACCCGACGAGCACGCCAAGCACGGGCAACTACTGGTCTCCATCGGCAAGATGTTCGAGAAGGGCCAGCAGATGGGCACCGGCCAGTGCAACGTCAAGCGGTACAACCGCCAGCTGCGCGATCTGATCATCGCAGGGCGGGCCAAGCCCAGCTTCGTGGTCTCCCACGAACTGCCGCTGGACCAGGCCCCGCAGGCGTACGAGAAGTTCGACCAGCGGATCGAGGGTTACACCAAGGTCGTACTGCATCCTGGTCACGCGCTCGCGGCGTGAGCGAGGCAGCCGACAGCGGGCGTGCGCGTGCCCCGCGCCGTGCACGCCCGCTTCACGCCCCGTCAGCGGCGTCAGCTGTCAGCTGTCAGCTGTCAGCTGACAGCCGAACCACCGTTCTCAGACACCGCCGGGTCTGCCCGGACCGGGAACGTTGCGGAAGCGGAACGGCTCCGGTTCGCGGTCGGGTTGGATGAACCAGCACTCCCCCGTGCCGTCACCGGTGACGATCCTCAGCACGGTGTCCGCCACGGCCTGCGCCGGGATGACCGGCGTCCCCTGCTGGGAGAGCATGTCGCGCAGCGGGTCGATGATCCGTGACTCGGCGAACCCCGGACAGACCGCGTTGAAGCGTACGTTCTCCGGTGCGAGGGCCGGGCCCAGGGAGCGTGCGAGTCCGACGACCGCGTGCTTGTTGGCCGCGTAGAGGGGATCGAGCGGTACGGCTGCCAGACCCGCCAGGGACGCCGTCGCGACGATCACCCCTCCACCACGGGCGCGCAGTGCCGGCAGCACCGCGTGGGTTCCGAAGACCACACCGTCCAGGTTGACGCCCATCGCCCGGCGGTAACGCGCCAGGTCGAAGTCCTCGCCGACGCCGCATCCGGTCGTCACCCCCGCGTTGAGCAAGGCGATGTCGACACCGCCGTACCGCTCCTGGGTGAAGGCCACCAGCGCGCGATTGGCGTCGAGGTCGGAGACGTCACAGGCACGGAAGTGACCGTCCACCATCTCGGCCACCTCCCGTCCGCCCGCCGCGTCGAGGTCGGCGACGACCACGCGCGCTCCCGCCTTCGCCAGTGCCAGTGCGGTGGCCCTGCCCAGTCCGCCGGCGCCGCCGGTGACGATCGCCACCTTGCCCTGGAGCGAGGCGCCACCGGGCTGTTCCGGGTTCGGGGCGGCCGTCTCCTTCCCGGCGGTCACGCCAGCTCCAGCACGAGCTTGCCGACGTTCTCGCCGCGGAAGAGCATCTGCAACGTCTCGGGGAAGTCGTCCACGGTGCCCTTGACGACGTGTTCCTTGACCTTGATACGGCCCTCGCCGATCCAGGCGGAGATCTCCTGCGCGGCCTGCGCGTAGCGCTTGGCGTAGTCGAAGACGACGAAGCCCTCCATGCGGGCGCGACGCACCAGCAGCGAGAGGTAGTTCGAGGGGCCCTGGACCGGGGTGGCGTTGTTGTACTGGCTGATCGCCCCGCAGATCACGACGCGCGCGTGCATCGCCAGCCGCGTCAGGGCGATGTCGAGGATGTCTCCTCCGACGTTGTCGAAGTAGACGTCGATACCGTCGGGCGTGTACTCGCGCAGTGCCTTCTTGACGTCGTCGGCGCGGTAGTCGATCGCCGCGTCGAACCCGAGCTCGTCGATGAGCAACGCGCACTTCTGCGGCCCGCCGGCGATGCCCACGACCCGGCAGCCCTTGGCCTTCGCGATCTGCCCCGCGATGGTTCCGACCGCGCCGGCCGCCCCCGACACCACGACCGTCTCGCCCTCCTTCAACGCCCCGACGTCCAGCAGGCCGAAGTAGGCGGTCATGCCGGGCATGCCCAGCGCCCCCAGATACGTCGAGGCCGGGGCGATCGAGGTGTCGATCTTCATCGCGCCCCTGCCGTCGGAGACCACGTCCTCCTGGACCCCGAACGTGCCGACGACGTGGTCGCCGGGCTTGAAGTCGGGGTGGTTGGAAGCGGTGACCTCGACGACCGATCCGGCGCGCATCACCTCGCCGATCCCCACCGGCGGCAGATAGGAGGGGCGGTCATCCAGCCAACCCCGCATGGCCGGGTCCAAGGAGATGACACGCGTGCGGCCCGAGAACTGGCCCGGGCCCGGTTCTTCCACGGACTCGGAGCGGTGCTCCCAGTCGCGGGGGGTGACCAAGCCCCCCGGGGGGGGCGCCCCAACGGTAAGTGGGGGTGGGGGGGGGCCACCCCCCCCGTGGGCGGGGGGGGCCCGCGGAGCAGGCGGGGCTCGCCCCGCCCACCCGGGGGGTGCGGGGGTTAGCGCGGCA
>NZ_JBHYKH010000248.1:0-13029 GCF_042741275.1 Streptomyces sp. NPDC058964 | reverse complement strand
GGGGGGGGGGCGTCACTCGGCTTGCCCGCGGGCTGGTCGTGCCTTAGCCGGGGGGGGGGCGGGGGGCAACCTTGGGGGGGGGGGCGCCCCCTCCGCGCGCGTGCGCCGCGTGCGCGGCACAATGCAAGACGTGAACGCCGACAGCCAGAGCGCACAGCAGACCGGGCCGTCCGCCGCCCTGCCGGGACGGCTGGCCGTCCCCGCCGGGATCCTCACGGCCGTCGTCGGGGCCTTCGCCTACGTGGGCGCCGTCGACCCCAACGAGCCCGGCCACTACCCGGTGTGCCCCCTGCTGGCCTACGCCGGCGTGTACTGCCCCGGCTGCGGCGGCCTGCGCAGCGCGCACGCCTTCGTCCACGGGGACCTCCTCACCGCGCTCCACGACAACGCGATGGCCGTGGTCGCCTACGTGGGCTTCGCGGCGCTGTGGACGCTGTGGGTGGTCAGAACGGTGCGCGGACGGCCGTCGCGCATCGATCTCGGGCCGGTGCACCTCTGGAGTCTGGGGGCCGTATTGATGATCTTCACCGTTGTCCGGAACCTGCCGTTCGGCGGCTGGCTGCATCCTTGATCGCCCGGCGAACGTCCAGGTAGTGGGACCGCCGTCCGCCGGATGTGAGGCGTGCCGCTTCCTCCGGATACCATCGCAGTGACCATGGGTTTTCGATCGTTCGGAAGGGGGCCGCTCGCGTGAGTGTGCTCGACGAGATCATCGACGGAGTCCGTGCCGACCTCGCGGAGCGGCAGGCGCGCGTCAGCCTCGACGAGCTCAAGGAGCGCGCGGCGAAGGCACCCGCAGCCAAGGACGGCGTGGCCGCGCTGCGCGGCGACGGCGTCAAGGTGATCTGCGAGGTCAAGCGCTCCAGCCCGTCCAAGGGCGCGCTGGCCGCGATCGCCGATCCGGCCGGGCTCGCCGCGGACTACGAGGCAGGCGGCGCCGCCGTCATCTCGGTCCTGACCGAGCAGCGCCGTTTCGGCGGCTCGCTCGCGGACCTGGAGGCGGTCCGCGCCCGCGTGGACATCCCGGTCCTGCGCAAGGACTTCATCGTCACGTCGTACCAGCTCTGGGAGGCCCGCGCGCACGGCGCCGACCTCGCGCTGCTGATCGTCGCGGCCCTCGACCAGCCGGCCCTCGAGTCGCTGATCGAGCGCGCCGTCTCCATCGGCCTCACCCCCCTCGTCGAAGTGCACGACGAGGAGGAGGTCGACCGTGCGGTGGACGCCGGTGCCAAGGTGATCGGCGTCAACGCGCGCAACCTGAAGACGCTGGAGGTCGACCGCGGCACCTTCGAGCGGGTCGCGCCGGAGATCCCCGACAGCATCGTCAAGGTCGCCGAGTCAGGCGTGCGCGGTCCGCACGACCTGATCGCCTACGCCAACGCGGGCGCAGACGCGGTCCTGGTCGGAGAGTCCCTCGTGACCGGGCGTGACCCGAAGGCCGCGGTGGCCGACCTGGTCGCGGCGGGTGAGCACCCCGCGCTGCGGCACGGGCGGGGCTGAACCCCCGGTAGGCTGACCCCGATGACGCTTCCGCCCTCCACGACGCTCCGGGACCCGTACGCCCGCCTCGCGCGCGGCTGCCGGCCCCGTGGCTGCCGTGCGCCCGCACGCCGGGTGCACGGGCGCCGGGTGCGGTACGTCATCGGGGACGAACCGGGACAGGTGAACGGCATGCGATGGCAGCAGCCGGCCTACAGGGGCGCGGGTAACTGCGCGACGCCCGGCCACGACGGGCCCGCGGTCGACTGACCAACCCTGCCCCCACGGCGATTGGTGTCCATCCACAGCTCACCGTGAGGTTTCCGCATGCCCAGCGAGTTCTTCATCCCCGACCCGGAGGGTCAAGTTCCCAGCGCCGAGGGTTACTTCGGGGCGTTCGGCGGCAAGTTCATCCCGGAGGCGCTCGTCGCCGCCGTGGACGAGGTCGCCGTCGAGTACGACAAGGCGAAGGCCGATCCCGAGTTCGCCCGTGAACTCGACGACCTGCTCGTCAACTACACCGGCCGTCCCAGCGCCCTCACCGAGGTGCCGCGGTTCGCCGAACACGCCGGTGGGGCCCGGGTGTTCCTCAAGCGCGAGGACCTCAACCACACCGGATCCCACAAGATCAACAACGTGCTCGGCCAGGCCCTGCTCACCAGGCGGATGGGCAAGACCCGAGTGATCGCGGAGACGGGCGCCGGCCAGCACGGCGTCGCCACCGCCACCGCGTGCGCGCTGTTCGGCCTCGAGTGCACCATCTACATGGGCGAGATCGACACCCGGCGGCAGGCCCTCAACGTGGCCCGCATGCGCATGCTGGGCGCCGAGGTCGTCGCCGTGAAGTCCGGCAGCCGCACCCTGAAGGACGCCATCAACGAGGCCTTCCGGGACTGGGTCGCCAACGTCGACCGCACCCACTACCTCTTCGGCACCGTCGCCGGTCCGCACCCCTTCCCGGCCATGGTCCGGGACTTCCACCGGGTGATCGGTGTGGAGGCCCGCCGCCAGCTCCTGGAGCGCGCCGGACGCCTGCCCGACGCGGCCGTCGCCTGCGTCGGCGGTGGCTCCAACGCCATCGGCCTCTTCCACGCCTTCATCCCGGACAGCTCCGTGCGCCTCATCGGCTGCGAGCCCGCGGGACACGGCGTCGAGACCGGCGAGCACGCGGCCACCCTCACCGCCGGCGAGCCCGGCATCCTGCACGGCTCCCGGTCGTACGTCCTGCAGGACGAGGAGGGCCAGATCACCGAGCCGTACTCGATCTCGGCCGGCCTGGACTACCCGGGCATCGGGCCCGAGCACGCCTACCTCAAGGACAGCGGCCGCGGCGAGTACCGCGCGGTCACCGACGACGCCGCCATGCAGGCCCTGCGCCTGCTGTCGCGCACCGAGGGGATCATCCCGGCCATCGAGAGCGCCCACGCCCTCGCCGGTGCCCTGGAGGTCGGCAAGGAACTGGGCAAGGACGGGCTGATCGTGGTCAACCTGTCCGGCCGCGGCGACAAGGACATGGACACGGCCGCCCGCTACTTCGGCCTGTACGACACCGATGCCGAGGTCGCCGCGAACGCCGCCGACACCGCCGAGATCGAGGGGGACGCCAAGTGAGCGGGAACGTGCAACTGCTGACGGACACCCTCGCGGCCGCCAAGGCCGAGGGACGGTCCGCGCTCATCGCCTACCTCCCGGCCGGGTTCCCGACCGTGGACGGCGGCATCGCGGCGATCAAGGCCGTGTTCGACGGCGGCGCCGACGTGGTCGAGGTGGGGCTGCCGCACAGCGACCCCGTCCTCGACGGTCCGGTCATCCAGACCGCCGACGACATCGCCCTGCGCGGCGGTGTGAAGATCGCCGACGTCATGCGCACGGTCCGGGAGGCCCACACGGCCACCGGGAAGCCGGTGCTCGTGATGACGTACTGGAACCCCGTCGACCGCTACGGCGTCGAGCGCTTCACCGCCGAGCTGGCGGACGCGGGCGGAGCAGGCTGCATCCTGCCCGACCTGCCCGTCCAGGAGTCGGCGCTGTGGCGCGAGCACGCCGAGAAGCACGGGCTCGCGACGGTCTTCGTGGTCGCCCCCAGCAGCAGGGACGCGCGGCTCGCCGAGATCACCGCGGCGGGCAGCGGCTTCGTCTACGCCGCCTCGCTGATGGGCGTCACCGGCACCCGTGAGTCGGTCGGCGCGCAGGCGCAGGACCTGGTGCGGCGCACCCGCGCCACCGGCACCGGCCTGCCCGTCTGCGTCGGGCTCGGCGTGTCCGACCGCAGCCAGGCCGCCGAGGTCGCCGGATTCGCCGACGGGGTGATCGTCGGCTCGGCCTTCGTCAAGCGGATGCTGGACGCGCCGGACGACGCGGCCGGTGTCGAGGCGGTGCGCGAGCTGGCCGGGGAACTCGCCAAGGGTGTGCGCGGCGACGCGTAGCGGTCAGGCGTAACGGGAGATTTCGGTCACCCGAACGGGTGGACCTGGGACCGGGGAGGCACGCTGCGCCTCCCCGGTTCGTTCTGGGGGTGTGAGCGAGAAGAACCGTGACGGAAAGCGCACCGCCCGGGAGCGGATGGCGGTCGAGCGCGAGAAACAGAAGGCCGCGGAGAAGCGACGTCGTGCGCTGATCGTGGGCGCGAGCGTCGTCTGCGTCCTGGGACTCGCGGCGGTGATCGGCGTGATCGCCGCCAACGCCGGCAAGAGCGGCAAGAGTGCGGGTCCGGTGGCGGCGCCCTCGGGCGCGCAGGGCAAGGACAGCCTCGCGATCCCGGTCGGCAAGGGCGGGGCCAAGACCACGATCACGGTGTGGGAGGACTTCCGCTGCCCGGCCTGCAAGGCCTTCGAGGCGGCCTACAGCCCGACGGTCCACGAGCTCACCGACGCCGGCAAGCTCAGGGTGGACTACCACCTGGTCAGACTCATCGACGGCAACCTCGGCGGCACCGGTTCCCTCCGCGCGGCCAACGCGGCGGCCTGTGCCCAGGACGCCGGCAAGTTCCGTGACTACCACGACGTCCTCTACGCGAACCAGCCGAACGAGACGGACGACGCCTTCGCGGACAACGCCAAGCTGATCGAGCTGGCGGGCAAGGTCCCGGGCCTCGACACGCCGGCCTTCCGCGCCTGCGTCAACGACGGCAGGCACGACAGCTGGGTCGACAAGTCCCACGCGGCGTTCAAGGCCGGCAATTTCGGCGGCACGCCGACCGTGCTGCTGAACGGCAAGAACATCTACCAGGACAGGACGATGACCCCGGCGAAGCTCAAGCAGCTGGTGGAGGCGGCAAACCAGGGGTAAGTGTTTCTCACACCCCCGTTATGGACCCGTAGCCGGGCTGCCTGCCGCGTGCCGGGCCCGGCACGGTAGCGTCGTTCTTGCCATGGAACTTGCCTACATTCCCAGCCCGTCGCGCTCGGTCCTGCACCTCGGCCCGATTCCGCTGCGCGGCTACGCGTTCTGCATCATCATCGGTGTCTTCGTCGCCGTCTGGCTCGGCAACAGGCGCTGGATCGCCCGCGGCGGCCGGGCCGGCACGGTGGCCGACATCGCCGTCTGGGCCGTGCCCTTCGGCCTGGTCGGCGGCCGGCTCTACCACGTGATCACGGACTACGAGCTGTACTTCAGCGAGGGCCGCGACTGGGTGGACGCCTTCAAGGTGTGGGAGGGCGGTCTCGGCATCTGGGGCGCGATCGCGCTCGGTGCCGTGGGCGCGTGGATCGGCTGCCGGCGCCGGGGCATCCCCCTGCCCGCCTACGCCGACGCCATCGCCCCCGGCATCGCCTTCGCCCAGGCCATCGGCCGCTGGGGCAACTGGTTCAACCAGGAGCTGTACGGGCGCGAGACGCACCTGCCGTGGGCGCTGCACATCACCTCCTCCGAGGGCGGCCGGGTGCCGGGCTACTACCACCCGACGTTCCTCTACGAGTCCCTGTGGTGCGTCGGCGTCGGCTTCCTGGTGATCTGGGCCGACCGCCGCTTCAGGATGGGCCACGGCCGGGCCTTCGCCCTGTACGTCGCCGCGTACTGCGTGGGCCGCGGCTGGATCGAGTACATGCGCGTCGACGACGCCCACCACATCCTGGGCCTGCGCCTCAACGACTGGACCGCGATCATCGTGTTCCTGCTCGCGGTGCTCTACATCGTGGTGTCGTCGAAGAAGCGGCCCGGTCGGGAAGCGGTCGTCGAACCGGCCGCCGTCGACGGCGCCGCCGCCGCGGGTGAGGCCGGTACCGGGGCGGAGAGCGCCGGTGAGGCCGAGGCCGAGGAGGCCGCGGACCCGAGCGAGCACAAGGCCACGGACAAGACCACGGACAAGGCCGTGGACAAGGCCGTGGACAAGGCCGTGGACGGAGCCGACGCCGAGACCGGGTCGGAGTCCGAGGGGGCCGAGCCCGCCGTGGCGAAGGACGAGCCGGAGTCGGCCACCAAGAAGGGCTGACCTGGGCAACGAGCTGTACGACGACGAGGGCGTCCGGAGCGGTCCGGGCGCCCTCGCCGCGTGCCGGCGCGGGGCGCCGTCAGCTCCGGCGGGCCAGGGACAGCGTCCGCTGTGCCGCCGCCACCACCGCTGCGTCCACGAATCTGCCGTCCGGCAGCGCCAGGGCGCCCTGCTCCTCCGTCGCCGCCTTGACGATCGTCTCGGCCTGTTCGAGCTCCTGTTCCGTGGGGAGATAGGCCCGCTCGATGATCGGGAGCTGCCGGGGGTGGATGGCGGCGCGCCCCAGGAACCCCAGCGAGCGGCCGTGTGCGCAGGACGCGGCCAGGCCCTCCAGATCGCGGATGTCGGGGTGGACCGATTGCGGCGGCGGGGCGAGCCCGGCCGCCCGGGCCGCGACCACGACCCGGGAGCGGCACCAGTCCAGGCCCGCGTCGTCCCGTACCCCGAGGTCCGCCCGGAGATCCGCCTCGCCGAGCGAGACGCCCCGCAGGGCCGAATGGGCGGAGGCGATCGCGTAGGCGTGCTCGATGCCCAGCGCCGATTCGAGGAGGGCGTACAGGCAGCGCCCGGTGTCCTCGGCGACCCGCACCACCTCCTCGGGGGAGGTGACCTTCGGCAGACGCAGCCCGGACACACCCGGAAGCGCGGCCACCGCCCGGAGATCGGCCTCGGCCCACGGGGCCTCCAGGGCGTTGACGCGGACGTGGACCCGGACCGGCGGGGGTTCGCACAGGAGGTCGGCCGTCGCCGCGCGGGCGTACGCCTTGCGCTCGGGGGCGACCGCGTCCTCCAGGTCGATCACGACGACGTCCGCGCCGCAGGCCAGCGCCTTGGCCACGATGTGCGGACGGTCGCCGGGGACGTACAGCCAGGTGAGCGGGAAGGGGGTCACAGGGCGCCCTCCGCGCGCAGCGAGCCGAGCTCCGCCGGGGTCAGGCCCAGCTCGGTCAGGACGGCCTCCGTGTCCGCGCCGTGCGGCCGGCCCGCCCAGCGGATCGCGCCGGGTGTGGCGGAGAGCCGGAAGAGGACGTTCTGCATGCGCAGGAGACCCAGCTCCGGGTCCTCGACGGCGGTGATGGTGTCCAGGGCCTGGTACTGCGGGTCCCGCATCACGTCCCGGACGTCCTGGATCGGCGCCACGGCCGCCTCCGCCTTCTCGAAGGCCGCCAGGACCTCGTCGCGCGAGCGGGCGGCGATCCAGGTGCCGACCGCCTCGTCGAGGACGTCGGCGTGCGCGGCCCGGTCGGCGCCCGTGGCGAACCACGGCTCGGCGACCAGCTCCGGGCGGCCGACCAGGTGCATGACGCGCTCGGCGATCGACTGCGCGGACGTGGAGACCGCGACCCAGGCGCCGTCAGCCGTGCGATAGGTGTTGCGCGGGGCGTTGTTCTGGGAGCGGTTGCCGGTGCGCGGCTGCACGTGTCCCAGCTGGTCGTACCAGACGGGCTGCGGGCCGAGCACGGTCAGGATCGGCTCGATGATCGCCATGTCGACGACCTGGCCCTCGCCGGTGCGCTCACGGGCCGCGAGCGCCGTCATCACCGCGTACGCCGTGGCCAGCGCCGCGATGGAGTCGGCGAGGCCGAAGGGCGGGAGGACCGGCGGCGCGTCCGGCTCACCGGTGATCGCGGCGAAGCCGCTCATCGCCTCGGCCAGGGTCCCGAAGCCGGGACGATGGGCGTACGGGCCGAACTGGCCGAAGGCGGTGACCCGGGTGAGGATCAGCCGCGGGTTGACGGCGGACAGCTCCGCCCAGCCCAGGTCCCACTTCTCCAGGGTGCCGGGGCGGAAGTTCTCGACGACGACGTCGGCGGTGGCGGCCAGGCGCAGCAGGGTGGCCCGGCCGCCGCGCTTGGACAGGTCGAGGGTGATGGTGCGCTTGTTGCGGCCGAGCAGCTTCCACCACAGGCCGACGCCGTGTTTCGCGGGACCGTGGCCCCGGGAGGGGTCGGGCTTGGCCGGATGCTCCACCTTGATCACATCGGCGCCGAAGTCGCCGAGCAGGGTGGCGGCGAGCGGACCGGCGAAGAGGGTGGCCAGATCGAGGACGCGCAGGCCGCTGAGGGGCTGTGTGGTGGTCATGCGGTGTACTGCGCCTCGATCTCGGGGCGGTACGGCATCGACGCCGAAGCCCCCTCCCGCTGTACGGCGACGGCGGCGGCCGCGGCGGCCCACTTCAGCGCCTCCCGGATCGGCCGCTCCTCGCCGAGCGCCACCGCGAGGGCGCCGGCGAACGTATCGCCCGCGCCCGTCGAGTCCACGGCGGTCACCCGGGGTGCGGGGACCACGAGCGGTTCGGCTCCCCGGGTCATGTACAGGCTGCCCACCGCGCCCAGGGTGACGACCACCTCCGGCACCCGGTCCAGCAGGGCGGCCGCCGCCTCGCGCGGGTCGGGGCGCCCGGTGAGGGCGGTCGCCTCGTGCTCGTTGGGCACCAGCAGGTCGGTGGCGGCGAGGAGTTCGGGTGGCAGCGGCTGGGCCGGCGAGGGGGTGAGGATCGTACGGACACCGTGCCGGCGGGCCGCCTCGGCGCCCGCGAGCACCGCCTTCAGCGGGATCTCCAGTTGCAGCAGCAGCGCGTCGGCGGAGGAGATCACGGCCTCGTCGCCGGGGCAGAGGTGGTCCACGGTGCCGTTCGCGCCCGGGACCACGACGATCGAGTTGCCCCCCTCGTCGTCCACCACGATGTGCGCCGTGCCGGACGAGCCCTCCATGGTGCGCAGGGAATCGGTGTCCACCCCGGAGTGCTCCAGTGCGTCGCGCAGCCGGGTGCCGAAGGTGTCGTTGCCGACCGCGCCGATCATCGAGACGGTGGCGCCGGCGCGGGCGGCGGCGATCGCCTGGTTGGCGCCCTTGCCACCGGGGATCGTGCGGAACTCCCGCCCCGTGACGGTCTCTCCGAGCTGCGGGGCCTTCTCGACGTACGCGACGAGGTCCATGTTCAAGCTGCCGAGTACGGCGATATGGGTCATGGGCGGGTCGCCTCCAGGCGGGTGAGGTGGGCGAGGGTGTCGAAGCCGGTGCCGTCGAAGTCGGCGACGGAGGTGGCGAGCCGGTTCTTCAGGGGGGCCGTCCAGCGGTCGGGGAGAGCGGCGGGGGCGCCGGCGAGGAGACCGGCGATGCTTCCCGCCGTGGCCCCGTTGGAGTCGGTGTCCCAGCCGCCCGACACCGCACGGCAGACGGAGCCGGTGAAGTCGCCGTCGGCGTGGGTGAGGGCGGCGGCGATCAGCGCGGTGTTCGGCACGGCGTGCACCCAGTGGTGGGTGGGGGAGTGGGCGGCGTGGAGTTCGTCCACGACCGTGTCGAAGTCCTCGCGGGACCGGGCGAGCCGGACGGCGTGGTCGACCGCCGCGGCCAGCCGGGAACGCTCCGGGACGACCGCGCGGCCGGCGCGCAGGCAGGCGTGGACGTCATGGGTGCCGGTGGCGGCGGTGGCGATGGCGGCCGCGGTGAACATCGCCGCGTAGACGCCGTTGGCGGTGTGGGTGAGGCAGGCGTCGCGGTGGGCCTGCTCGGCGGCCGCCGCCGGGTCTCCCGGGTTCGTCCAGCCGTGGACGTCCGCGCGGATCAGGGCGCCGATCCATTCGCGGAAGGGGTTGCGGTGGCGGGCGGTGTACGGGGGTTCGACGCCACTGAGGAGGTTGCGGTAGGCGATGCGTTCGGCGGTGAACGTGCGGCCGGCCGGGAGCTCGTCGAGCCAGAGCCGGGCCACGTCCCGGGTGGTGAAGGTCCTGCCGTGGCGGCGGAGCAGGAGGAGGTTGAGAAGGGGGTAGTTGAGGTCGTCGTCCTCGGGCATGCCGTCGATGTTCTCGGCGAGCGAGGTGGCGGCCGAGCGGCGGTTCCAGGGGTGGGCGCGAAGGAGTTCGCCGGGGACGCCCCGGGCGGTGAACCAGGTGTTCAGAGGCCAGTTGCCGGTGGCCCTGGCGAGCCGGCGGATGCCGTCGAGGGGGAGCTTCTCGACCGGCTTGCCGAGGAGGCAGCCCACGGCACGGCCGAGCCAGGCCGCTTCGAGGGCGAGCGGGGAGGGAGCCCGTACGGGGGCGGCGGCGCCCGCCTCCCCGGCGGGACGGCCGGCCACGGTCCGGGCCGGCCAGTCCGGGCAGCGGGCCTTGATCCTCTCCAGACCGGTCGGTTCCTCGTCCGCCAACCTGCTGGGCAGGTCGGCGAGTTCGTCCAGCAGATCCTCCGCGAGCTGCCGCAGGTACCGCGACGCCCGCCCCGCCGAGGCCCCCGCCCGCTCCGGAGCCTCCTCGCCGCCCGCCGCCCTCCACCGAGCCGCGACCGCCGAGGGCTCGCGGCCGTCCTGACGGGCCTGGCGCAGTTCGTGGCCGAGCAGGTCCTCCGGCTGGACCCACGTCAGTCGGAGCATCCCGCGCCCCCGAGCTCGGTGAACGCCCGCTCGTGCGCGCGCCGCCGCCGTACGTCCCGCTCGAAGACCTCCCGGGCCACCTCGGCGAGCGTCCGCGCCGGCGCCCACAGATCCAGGCGGCTCGCCTCGGCGACCGTCTTCGACCAGTCGTCCGGGACCGGTGAGCCCAGTGCCCCGGCCAGGGCACCCGCCATCGTCGCGATCGAGTCGCAGTCGCGGCCGTAGTTGACGGCGCCGAGCACGGCCTGCCGGTAGTCGCCTCCGGAGACGAGCAACATGCCCAGGGCGACGGGGAGTTCCTCGATCGAGTGCAGACGGGACGGGCGCCGGGCCGCCAGGGAGGGGGAGCGGTAGTCGGGGCCGACCGTGTCGTAGGGGGCCACCGCCTCCCGGAGCGGGGCCAGCGCCGACTCGAAGTCCCGGCACGCGCGCGCCGCTTCGCAGACCCGCGCGATCGCCTCGTGGGTGCCGTCCTTCGCCAGCGACAGGCAGGCAGCCACCACCGACTCCGGCGTCGCCCCCGGTGTGCACGCCGCCGCGACCCCCGCCGCGAACACCCCGGCCGCCTCACGGCCGTACGACGACTGGTGGGCGCCCGCGACGTCCAGCGCCTCGGCGTACGCGGCCGCGGGGTCCGCCGCGTTGACCAGGCCGACGGGGGCCATGTACATCGCCGCGCCGCAGTTGACGATGTTCCCGGTGCCGGCCTCGCGGGGGTCCACATGACCGTAGGCCAGCCTTGCCACCAGCCACTTCTCCGCGAGGAAGACGCGCTGGAGCGGGAGCGCCTCGGCCTCCAGCTCCGGAATCCAGCGCGGGTTGGTCATCAGGTCCGGGACCAGGTGGTCGGCGATCGCGTACGCGTCGAGGTGGTCGCGGACCCGCGCGTACACCCGGACCAGCGCGTGCGTCATCAGGGTGTCGTCGGTGACGTGCCCGTCGCCCTTGTGGTACGGGGCGATGGGGCGGGCGGTGCGCCAGGCGTCGCCGTTCCAGGGGCCGACGACGCCGGTGACGCGGCCGCCGTGGCGTTCGAGGATCTGGTCGGGGGAGTAGCCCTCGACGGGGCCGCCGAGGGCGTCACCGACGGCGCCCCCGACGACTGCTCCGGTGATTCGTTCGTCCAGACCGGGCCCGCTGTTTTCTTCTCCTTTGGGCGTCATGCCCCGAATCATCCTCCTGGTCGGGCCGGTTGTGTGGCTTCCAGGAGTTCGGCGAGTTCCACGAGGTCGGTGCCGGTCAGCCGGGGGAGCGTGCAGCCGGGCAGGGTGCGGCAGGCGTCCCGCCAGGCGGGCGGGATCGACTCGCCGCCGCCGAGGGCGCCGGTCAGCGCGCCGGCCAGGGCGGGCGCCGAGTCGGCGACCCGGGAGAGGCAGGCCGCGGCGGGGACGGCCTCGGCGATCCGGCCGTTCGCGGCCGTGGCCAGGGCGAGGGCGACCGGGACCGTCTCGGCGGCGGCGATTCCATAGCTGTAGACATGGTCGACGATCTGGTGTTCGAGGAGCGGGATGAGGGCGAAGGCGGTGTCCGTTTCCCGCGCGAGGGTCAGTGCCTGCCGGGCGTTGCGGCCGATCTCCGTCTCCTCCGGCAGCTCGCCGAGCGCGGCCGTCACACACGCCTCCGGCTCCGCCCCGGCGAGTGCCAGCGCGAGGGCCGCCGCCATCGCCCGGGCGCCGTGCACGCCGTCGCCGTCCTGGGTGTAGCGGGCGTCGAACTCGGCCAGGTCGGCGGCGAGCCGGGGGTCGCCCGGGTGGGCCACCGCCAGGACGCAGGCGCGTACGCAGGCCGCGTCGTCGAAGTAGTGCGGGTTGTCGTGGCCGGTGGCCGGCGGGCGCAGGCCGGTGACGAGGTTGCCGAGCCCCGCGCGCACCGAGATACGGGCGCGCAGGGGCAGTACCGCGGACTCGATCTCGGGGGCCCGGTCGGCGGCCGCCGCCACCTCGGAGGCGACGGCGCTCCAGGTGAGATCGATGGCGGCCCGGGTCCGGCGCTCCCGGCTCAGGTCCCCGAGCACGCTGTCGTCCCCGGCCCGCAGTACCGCCTCGGCCGCGAACACCGCCCACTCGGCGTCGTCGGACGGGCCGAGGCGCAGCGGTTCGGGGGGCTGGTTGAGCGCGATGGGGACGGGCAGGGTGGTGGTCGCGTTCTGCTCGGCGAAGGTGTCCAGCTCGCGCGTCAGGCGCCGGGTCCACTCGGGCATCCGCGCGGCCCGGTGCCGGGCGGCGGGCCAGCCGGCGGCGTCGCCCGCGGCCAGTCCCAGCAGCAGGCCCTCGACACGGCGGGTCATGACAGGACCTCGTTGGTGCCGGCCCCCAGGGCGCTCCGCTGCCCGGGCCCCCCGACCTCGGTCCACCCGGCGCCCGGCCGGTCCGGTGGGTCAGCCGGCGGGAGGGCCGTCCTCGTGCCGTCGGGTACGAGGCCGGCGAGGTCCCGCACCACTCCGGGCAGGTAGTCCGGTACGACCACGTCGGCCCCCCACTTGCCGCCCTCGCCCGGCAGCAGCAGCTCCGCCAGGTCGAGCACATGGTGGCCCGCCATGGAGGGCAGGCAGCTGCCCCTGGCCGGGCCGATCGCCGCGGCCCACTCGGCCGGTACGGCGGACACGCCCCGGGTCGCGCCGGCCAGGGCGCCCGCGACCGCGGCCGTGGTGTCGGCGTCGCGGCCCATGTTCACCGCGGTCAGGACGGCCTCCTTGAAGTCGCCGTCGGCCGCCGCGTACGCCCCGAAGGCCAGGGCCACCGCCTCGGGAGCC
>NZ_JBHYKH010000247.1:0-13030 GCF_042741275.1 Streptomyces sp. NPDC058964 | reverse complement strand
GGCACGCCACAGTGCCGCCGGGGCGTTCGTTTATCACACATCTTTGGGTCTAATGGCACAAGACGCTCAAAGGCTTGTGTGATCGGATGTTCAGGCATGGAATGCCTGGGATGCGGAGCCGCACCGATCCGGCATCGAACCATCGAATGCCTACGGCTTCCGAAACTGACGCTTCCTCAGGAGGACAAGTGGGACGACTCTTCGGCACGGACGGCGTGCGCGGTGTCGCCAACGCGGACCTGACGGCCGAGATGGCGCTCGGCCTGTCCGTCGCGGCGGCGCACGTGCTGGCCGAGGCGGGAACCTTCGAGGGCCACAGGCCGAAGGCGGTGGTCGGACGGGACCCGCGCGCGTCCGGGGAGTTCCTGGAAGCCGCCATGGTCGCGGGCCTGGCGAGCGCGGGCGTGGACGTGCTGCGCGTCGGTGTGCTCCCCACGCCCGCGGTGGCGTACCTGACGGGTGCGCTCGGCGCGGACCTCGGTGTCATGCTCTCCGCCAGCCACAACGCCATGCCCGACAACGGCATCAAGTTCTTCGCCCGCGGCGGTCACAAACTCGCCGACGAGCTCGAGGACAGGATCGAGGCCGTCTACGAGGCCCACCGGCACGGCGAGCCCTGGGAGCGGCCGACCGGCGCGGGCGTCGGACGTGTGCGCTCGTACGACGAGGGCTTCGAGCAGTACGTCGCCCACCTCCTCGGCGTACTCCCGAACCGCCTCGACGGCCTGAAGATCGTCCTCGACGAGGCGCACGGCGCGGCCGCCGGTGTCTCGCCCGAGGCCTTCTCGCGGGCCGGTGCCGAGGTCGTCACCATCGGTGCCGAGCCGGACGGCCTCAACATCAACGACGGCTGCGGCTCCACCCACCTGGACAAGCTCAAGGCCGCCGTCCTCGAGCACGGTGCCGACCTCGGTGTCGCGCACGACGGCGACGCCGACCGCTGCCTGGCCGTGGACCACACCGGCGAAGAGGTGGACGGCGACCAGATCCTGGCCGTGATCGCGCTGGCGATGCGGGAGCGTTCCGCCCTGCGCTCCGACACCGTCGTCGCGACCGTGATGTCGAATCTGGGCTTCAAGCTGGCCATGGAGCGCGAGGGCATCCACCTCGTGCAGACCGCCGTAGGTGACCGCTACGTCCTGGAGGAGATGAAGGAGCACGACTTCGCCCTCGGCGGCGAGCAGTCCGGCCACGTCATCGTCCTCGACCACGCCACCACCGGCGACGGCACGCTGACCGGCCTGCTGCTGGCGGCGCGGGTCGCGCAGACCGGCCGCTCGCTCAAGGACCTCGCGGGCGTCATGGAGCGACTGCCGCAGGTACTGATCAACGTCCCGGACGTGGACAAGTCCCGGGTGAAGACGTCCGCCGACCTGGCCGCCGCCGTCACCGAGGCGGAGCGGGAGCTGGGCGAGACCGGGCGGGTGCTGCTGCGCCCCTCGGGCACCGAGCCGCTGGTGCGCGTCATGGTCGAGGCCGCGGACATCGACCAGGCCCGCTCGGTCGCCGGGCGCCTGGCCGACGCGGTGAAGTCGGCCCTCGGCTAGAACCGGGGCGCCTGCGCCGTACGTTCCCGCTGCCTGGCCCAGAACCACTTCTGGGCCAGCAGTGTGAGCGTCCCGGCCAGGATGATGCCCAGCAGGTTCAGCAGCAGTTGCTCCGTGGAGCCCCAAGCCTGCTGGTATTCCGTGAATGCGAAGGCCACGGCCGCGTTCGCCGCGGCCGGGACCGTCGTCACCGAGATCGCCACGCCCACCAGAGCACCCGACTTCGCCGACGTCAGCGACAGGGTGCCGGCGACGCCCGCCAGGACCGCGACGACGAACGAGAACGCGTCCGGCCGGTAGATGAAGTTGGTGTTCGGCCGCTCGGCCTCCAGCTGGACCTTGGTGAACAGATCCACGGCGTCCATGAAGTACGTGAAACCGACTGTCACCAGCAGGGCCGCCGCGAAGCCCACGAGCAGCGCGTTCAGCGAGCGCACCGCGAGCCGCGGGGCACGCTGGACGAGCGCCGTGCACAGGCCCGCGAGCGGCCCGAACTCCGGCCCCACCGCCATGGCGCCCACGATCAGGATCGCGTTGTCGAGCACCACACCGCAGGCCGCGATCATCGTGGCGATGGTGAGGAAGGCGACGTAGGTGACGGACAGCGTCGACTCTTCGTGTGTCGCTTCCTCCAGGTGCTCCCACAGCACCGCGTCCGCGCTCTCGCCAGGCGCCTCCTCCTCGGCCTTGTCGGCCCGTCTGGACAGCGACAGATCAATGTTCTCGACCGCGATCGAGCCGTTGTCGTCGATGCCCGACGCGCGCAGTGCCCCGATGAGCTCGTCGCCCGCCTCGCGTGCCACGTCGCACATCACGACGTCCCCGGCCGGGTTGCGCGCGGCACCCGGCAGCACTACGAGGTGAGTGGTGCCCACTGTCCGTTCTATGAGCCGGACCACTTCGTCGGTGCGGTCGGCCGGGGTGATCAGGCGCAGATGTAGCATGACGCCTTTTTAACAGGCCTCCATGAACACGTCACAGCTTGCGCAGCCGCAGCCGCTGCACCTTGTGGTCCTGGCCCTTGCGGACGATCAGGGTGGCGCGGCCCCGGGTGGGGGCGATGTTCTCCACCAGGTTCGGCTTGTTGATCGTCCGCCACAGGGTGCGGGCGTAGTCGAGGGCCTCCTCCTCGGACACCTGCGTGTACTTGCGGAAGTACGAGTCGGACTTCTGGAAGGCCGTCTGGCGCAGCTTCTTGAACCGGTTGAGGTACCAGCGCTCGATGTCCTCGGTGCTCGCGTCGACGTACACGCTGAAGTCGAAGAAGTCCGCGAGGCCGACCCGGGTGCGGCCGTCCTTGCCGGGCAGGGCCGGCTGGAGGACGTTCAGGCCCTCGACGATGAGGATGTCGGGGCGGCGGACGGTGAGCTTCCGGTCCGGGACGATGTCGTAGATCAGGTGGGAGTAGACGGGGGCCGTCACCTCGCCCTTGCCGGCCTTGATGTCCGCGACGAACCGGGTGAGCGCACGCCGGTCGTACGACTCGGGGAAACCCTTCCGCGACATCAGGCCGCGGGCCTCCAGCTCCTTGGTGGGAAGCAGGAAGCCGTCCGTCGTCACCAGTTCCACGCGCGGGTGCTCGGGCCATCGGGAGAGCAAGGCCTGCAGGAGGCGGGCGACCGTGGATTTGCCCACGGCCACGGAGCCCGCGACGCCTATGACGAACGGCGTGCCCGACTGGGACCCCTGCTCGCCGAGGAACGTGTTCAGCGCCCCTCTGAGTCCGTCGGTGGCGCCTACGTAGAGATTGAGGAGACGGGACAGCGGGAGGTAGATGTCCCGCACCTCGTCGAGGTCGATGACGTCGCCGAGGCCACGCAGCTTCTCGACCTCCTCGGCGGTGAGCGGCAGCGGCGTCTTGTCGCGCAGCGCGCTCCACTCGGCACGGGTGAGGTCCACGTAGGGAGTCGCCTCCGGCCGCTGCCGGTGGGCGCTCCGGGGCATCGAGGAGACCGGAGAGATCACAGTCCATTGTTAACGGAGTTTGAACGGGGGTGCGGGTGGGGTGCGTCACGTGGGCTTGCCCTGTGCGGCATGGAGCGGGCCCCGCCGAGGCCGGTCTGGTTGTAGAAGCTCTTGTCGCCCTCGGGCGGCCGGTGGAGATCGGTGACGGTGAATCCGCCGGGGGCTCGCGGCCCGAACTCCGAACTCCGCTCTTTCAAGGAGGTTCTGTGCGTTCCCCGTGCGTACGGGTGGTGTCGAGACGTGGATCCCGTGGATGAAGACGGCTGGTCTTCGCCCCTGACGAACGGTGGACCCGCCCGCCGCGGTCATTCGTACTCTGGTGGGAATTTCCGATTTCGGGCACGCGGCGCCTACTTTCGCACCGGCACCGGCCCCTAGGCTGCGCCACATGTGCGGAATCGTGGGATACGTGGGGTCGCAGTCGGCGCTCGATGTCGTGATGGCCGGGCTGAAACGGCTCGAGTACCGGGGGTACGACTCGGGGGGCGTCGCCGTGCTGGCGGATGGCGGTCTTGCCACCGCGAAGAAGGCAGGAAAGCTGGTCAATCTGGAGAAGGAGCTGGTCGAACGGCCGCTGCCGAGCGGTTCGACCGGCATCGGGCACACCCGCTGGGCCACGCACGGCGGTCCGACCGACGCCAATGCCCACCCGCACCTCGACAACGCGGGCCGGGTCGCGGTCGTGCACAACGGGATCATCGAGAACTTCGCGCTGCTGCGGGCCGAGCTGGCGGAGCGTGGGCATGAGCTGGCCTCCGAGACGGACACCGAGGTGGTCGCCCATCTGCTCGCCGAGGAGTATTCCGTGACCTCCGACCTCGCGGAGGCCATGCGGCTGGTGTGCCGGCGGCTGGAGGGCGCGTTCACCCTGGTCGCGGTGCATGCCGACGAGCCCGGTGTGGTCGTCGGCGCGCGCCGGAACTCCCCGCTCGTGGTGGGCGTTGGAGAGGGCGAGGCCTTTCTCGCCTCGGACGTCGCCGCGTTCATCGACCACACGCGGTCGGCGGTCGAGCTGGGTCAGGACCAGGTGGTGGAGCTGCGCCGGGACGGCGTGACGGTGACCGGTTTCGACGGCCGCCCGGCGGAGGTGCGCTCCTATCACGTCGACTGGGACGCGTCGGCAGCGGAAAAGGGGGGTTATGACTACTTCATGCTCAAGGAGATCGCCGAGCAGCCCAAGGCGGTCGCCGACACCCTTCTGGGCCGTATCGACGCGGCGGGTTCACTGACCCTGGACGAGGTCCGCATCGGCGCCGCCGAGCTGCGCGAGGTGGACAAGGTCGTCATCGTCGCGTGCGGTACGGCCTTCCACGCCGGGATGATCGCCAAGTACGCCATCGAGCACTGGACGCGCATCCCGTGCGAGGTGGAGCTCGCCAGCGAGTTCCGCTACCGGGACCCGATCCTCGACTCACGCAGCCTGGTCATCGCCATCTCCCAGTCCGGCGAGACCATGGACACCCTGATGGCCCTCCGCCACGCCCGCGAGCAGGGTTCCAAGGTCCTGGCGATCTGCAACACGAACGGCTCGACCATCCCGCGCGAGTCGGACGCGGTGCTCTACACACACGCCGGGCCGGAGGTCGCGGTCGCGTCGACCAAGGCGTTCCTGACCCAGCTGGTGGCCTGCTATCTGGTCGCGCTGTACCTCGGGCAGGTACGGGGCACCAAGTGGGGCGACGAGATCGGGGCCGTCATCCGGGACCTGTCGCAGATCTCCGTCGAGGTCGAGCGGGTCCTGGAGACGATGGAGCCGGTGAGGGCGCTCGCGAGGTCCCTGGCCGACAAGCGGACGGTGCTCTTCCTCGGGCGGCACGTGGGCTACCCGGTGGCACTGGAGGGCGCGCTCAAGCTGAAGGAGCTCGCCTACATGCACGCCGAGGGCTTCGCGGCGGGCGAGCTCAAGCACGGGCCGATCGCGCTGATCGAGGAGGACCTTCCGGTCGTGGTGGTCGTCCCGTCCCCGCGCGGCCGCTCGGTCCTGCACGACAAGATCGTCTCCAACATCCAGGAGATCCGGGCGAGGGGCGCGCGCACCATCGTGATCGCGGAGGAGGGTGACGAGGCGGTGGTCCCGTACGCCGACCACCTGATCCGCATCCCGGCGACCCCGACCCTGCTGCAACCGCTCGTCGCGACGGTGCCGTTGCAGGTCTTCGCCTGCGAACTGGCCACCGCCCGGGGCAACGAGGTGGACCAGCCCCGGAACCTGGCGAAGTCGGTGACGGTGGAGTAGCCGGCGTTCCTTGGTGCCGCCCCGGCTGTGCCGGCCGGGGCGGGCCCGGGAGTCAGCCGCGGTCGTGCTTGATCCGGTGGTACACCCGGCGGGTGTAGCCGATCACCAGGGTGGTCGGCAGGATGGCGCGGGCGAGGTGGATCCACGCCTCGTGGGCCGAGTCGGACGTCTGGACCACGGCGATCAGGAGTCCCAGGCCGAACACCACCTCCGCCGCCACCAGGAGGACGAACCAGCCGGGCAGGCGCCGGAGGTCCGGAGCCGCCGTCTTCCCGCCGGCGTCGCCCCCGGCCTGGTGCACGGGCGTCTGCCCGGTCTCCCGCTCGCGCGGCCGCGGGATCCGCTCCGGGTCACGGGCCGGCAGCGGGACGACGGCGTCGGCGGGGACGGCCGCGTCCAGCGCCGCGATCCGCTCGGCCGTGACGTCCCGGAAAAGGGTCGGTTCGACGGCCACCCGGAAGCCGTCGAGGCCGGTCAGGACGCGGGCTCCGTCGGGACGGGTGG
This sequence comes from Streptomyces sp. NPDC058964, assembly GCF_042741275.1. Classification (NCBI taxonomy): domain Bacteria; kingdom Bacillati; phylum Actinomycetota; class Actinomycetes; order Kitasatosporales; family Streptomycetaceae; genus Streptomyces; species Streptomyces sp. NPDC058964. Next base: position 6,778 of record NZ_JBHYKH010000247.1, on the reverse strand, counting down.
TCATCGCGGCGCAGGCGTCGTACCGCACGGTGACCGGGCCGTCCGGCAGGAGCAGACTCACCCCCTCGGCGCCGATGACCAGCGTGACGTCGTCACGCTCGAGCGACCGGTGCGGGGTGCCGGTGACCGCGGACGACGAGAACCGCGGGGCGGCCGCGAAGCCCGCCCAGTCGGCGCCGCGGGTGGGCACCTGGAGCAGCCCGCCGTCCCACGCCTCGCGGGCGACCTCGCGCAGGTCGGCCACCGTGACCGCCCGCAACTCGGCCCGGTGCTGCTCGGGGGAGAGGAGCCGGTGGCCGATCAGCAGGTTGAGCGCGTACGACGGCAACAGGGCGGCCCCGAGGTCGGGAGCGTCGTACCGCTTGAGCGACTTTGCGCGCACGGAGTCCAGCTCGGCCTGCTCGATGCGGCCCGCACGCAGCCGGGCGAGCGTGTCGACGAACGCGCCGACCACCGCGTCCTGCTTCTCGGGCAACGCGTCCGCGTACGCGGTCAGGGTGGCGAAGCCGGCGTCGCGCGGCGTGTAGTCGGCCGCCGCCTTGTACGAGTAGCCGCCCTCCTGGCGCAGTTCCTGGAACAGGGCGCGGCCCAGGACGTCGGCGAGGACGGCGGCCGCGGTGGAACGGCGCAGCACGGCGTCGAAGACGACGTGGCCGTCCTCGCCAGGGATGTGCGCGGGGGTGACGGGCAGGGCGCTCGACGCGGCCGGTACCGGGATACGGCGGCCGGCGGGCAGGGTGAGGTCCAGGCCCTCCGGCACGTGGTCACCGGTGATCCACACCACCGCGTTGTCACGGGTGAAGCGGGTCGCGGCCCAGTTCCTCACCTGGTCGGCCGTCAGACCCCAGGTGCCGGGTTCGTCGTAACCGGACAGGCCGTAGCCCTGGGCGCCGTAACGCCACAGCGGCATCTGGTGGTTGACGCCGTTCGCCCGGCCCGCGGCCTCCGTGCGGAGGATTTCCTTCTCCGTCTCCAGGCGGTCCAGCGGCAGGTCGCGCAGGGCGGCGCAGACGTCGTTGAGGTACGTGACGACCTCGTCCTCGCCGCCGGTGACGTGGAAGAGGGTGTACGTGTCCGCCGTGGCGCCGTTGTGGTGCGCCTCGGACCTGCCCAGGCGGTGCAGCGCCAGGTGTTCGACGAGGTGGGTGACACCGGAGGTGGCCAGGGTCTCGTCGGCCCGGCCCACGCGGAAGAAGAGGCCGGCGGTGATGTCGCCGGGGCGCGCGGCGTAGAGGGTCGGGATGCCCTGGGTGGTGGTGTGGGAGACCAGGCCTTCGAGGGCGTCGAGGCCGGAGTCCTGTACGGAGACGTCGCCGTTCGTTTCGGTGGTCATGTCGGCGCGTCCCCCTCAGCCCTCTGCCAGCGCGTACTTGCGGTACTTGACGAACGAGTCCGCCGGAGCCGACAGATAGTGCCAGGGGAACTCCGTTGGCCGGTCACCGAGTTCACGGAAGTGCGGCGCTGCGTCGGCGTGGTGGCCGCCCAGCGAGAACGCCATCGCGAACGCGTTGTGCGCGCCGCGTCCGTACCAGCCGGGCCGGTGGTCGGGGTGCCGTACGGAGGCCTGGGCGGCGAGGCGCAGGTCGTTGCGGACCGCCACGTCCCGCATGTACACCGCTGCCCCCGCGCCCTTCAGCTCCAGCCAGTGCTCCAGGTGGGCGTGCGCGACCAGGGCGCCGGAGTACGAGCCGTCGGGCGCGGCGGCCACGGCCTCCTGGGCGAATCCGTGCGCGGCCTCCCAGGAGCCGCCCCACTTCGGGCACAACTGCTGGAGCAACTGCGTCTGCGCCGGGTAGTGGTGCGGATGGTGGCGGGAGAGCCGGTCGTAGCGGCGGCGGGCCTCGGCCTGACCCAGCTCCAGGCCGCGGGCGGTGAGCAGTCGTACGGTCCAGGCGTGGGCGTATGCCGGCTGCTCGGCGCACACCTCGATCAGGATCTGCTCGGCCCGCCGCAGCCACTCGTGAAACCGGTCGAACTGCTCGCGGGAGACGTGCTCGGCCTGGGCCCTGCTGCGGATGCCCCAGCCGACGCGGACATAGTGGTCGGCGAGCAGGGTGCGCGGCAGCGGCGCGTCCGGGTGACGTGCCGCGGCGCGCCGCAGAAAGCCCTCGATGCCGTCGGTCCCGGCGACGAGCCCCGAGGCGAAGGAGACCTTCTCGGCCGAGTCGAGGGTCGCGAAGCAGGCCTGCACGGCGTCCCAGTCGGCCTTGCCGACGGCCTCGCGCAACGGGACGAGTTCGGGCACGTGCTCGTACTGGTCGAAACGCGGCCCCGGAGACCCCGGTCTGTCGCCGCCCGTCGCGGTGTTCATGGCTGTCCCCCTGGCGTTCGCCCAACGGCGGCGCACCGACTTTCCCCCGGGCGCACCGACGTGGGTTGACGTGTACAAGTCGCCGCAGGTTAGCAGGGAGCCGTGACGCGATGGGACGCAGTTTTGGGGGGTGTTGAGGACGGGCGAGGGCTGGCGCAGGTCCGGTCGTGCGTCGACCTGTTGGGGCTGGCAGCCGCTGGCCAGAGGCGGCAGGGGCGAGGTCGTGTGGTGCGAACCGGCCGCGGCGGCCTGAACGTTTTGCCGCCGCTCGCAAGAGCGAACGCCCCCCGATCTCCCGGGCAACCCATCCCCTGATCCACCCAGGTTGCGCGCATGGTCACATCAGCCCATGAGGGCATGCACCGCATCTTCCAGGAGCGGCCACAGATCCTGACCCCCGTGTTCGGGTTGCCGGGCGTTCCGTTGTCCGCGAAGGCGACCGTGGACGCCGGCACCACGGATGTGACGGAGACCCGTCCACTGGAGCGCCGCGTGGACACCGTGCTGCGTGTCGAACCGTCCGATGGCACAGACCCCGAGACCGCCGACCACTTCTTCGACTTCCTGGAAATCAGCCTGGGTAACACCCCAGTCGGACAGAGACTGAAGGAAGTCATGTCGTTCGTCAGCTACTTCCCCGGCCGGGGAACGGTCCGTGAGACGGCCTTTCCTCGAAGGCAGGGTCGAAGGTGAGGCCAAGGGTGAGGCCAAGGGAGTCCTGCGCGTGCCGGAAGTGCGCGGAAGATCTCTTCACCGAAGACCCGCGGGTTCCGGGTACCAGTCCTGAGCGGACCTGAGCGTCGGTCGGCCGGCAGAGTCTCCGGCCCGGCACGGATGAGTTCACCCGTTTCCTCGGCCTGACCACCGCCGAGCACGAGGCGGACCCCGCCACGGAGAGGCCGAGCCCGCGGTCGCCGGAGCGAACGTAGAGTGCCCGGATGAGCATCATCGGGGTTGGTATCGACGTGGCCGAGATCGACCGGTTCCGGGCGTCCCTGGACCGTACGCCCGGGCTGGCCGATCGGCTCTTCGTGGAGAGCGAGTTGTATCTGCCCAGTGGGGACCGCCGGGGCATCGCCTCGCTCGCGGCGCGGTTCGCGGCGAAGGAGGCGCTCGCCAAGGCGCTCGGGGCACCGGCGGGCATGCTCTGGACCGATGCCGAGGTGTACGTCGAGGACAGCGGGCGTCCGCGGCTGCGGGTACGGGGAACGGTGGCGGCGAGGGCCGCGGAACTCGGTGTGCAGTCGTGGCACGTGTCCCTGAGTCATGACGCGGGGGTGGCGTCGGCGGTGGTGGTCGCCGAGGGATGACCGGACCGGGTGCGGCCCCGAGGGATTTCGGGGCAGACTCGACCGCATGCGGACTGCGTACAGCGTGGAGACGGTACGGACGGCCGAGCGTGAGCTGATGGCCCGGCTTCCGGAGGGCGCGCTCATGCAGCGCGCCGCCGCCGGACTGGCCGCCGCCTGCGCCGACTTGCTCGGCCGGGTCTACGGCAGCCGGATCGTGCTGCTGGTGGGGAGCGGGGACAACGGGGGTGACGCCCTGTACGCCGGGACTCGCCTCGCCCGCCGCGGGGCCGGCGTGACGGCCGTACCGCTCGCCCCCGACCGCACCCACCCCGGCGGGCTCGCGGCGCTGCGCAGGGCCGGCGGCGCGGTCGTCCGGCCCGCTGACGCCGGGGAACTCCTCGAGCGGGCCGATCTCGTCGTCGACGGCATCGTCGGGATCGGCGGCAAGGGCGGGTTGCGGCCGGAAGCCGTGCCGCTGGCCGCCGCGGCCGGACGGTCCCGGGCCGCCGTCGTCGCCGTCGACCTGCCGAGCGGTGTCGAAGCGGACACGGGCGAGGTGAAGGGCTCCGCCGTCCGGGCCGATCTCACCGTGACCTTCGGGACGCACAAGCCGGGACTGCTGATCGATCCGGCGCGGGAGTACGCAGGGTCCGTGCGGCTCGTCGACATCGGGCTGGAGCTGCCGCCCGTGGCGGAGCTGGAGGCGCTGCAGCACGCGGACGTGGCCCGGCTGCTGCCGGTGCCCGCGGCGGAGAGCGACAAGTACCGGCGGGGCGTCGTAGGTGTCGCCGCCGGGTCGGCCCGTTATCCGGGGGCGGCCGTGCTCGCCGTCGCCGGAGCGCTGCGCGGCGGGGCGGGAGCCGTGCGGTACGTCGGACCGGCCGGCGACGCGGTGATCGCCCGCTTCCCCGAGACGCTGGTCTCCGACCGGGGACCGCACAAGGCGGGGCGCGTCCAGGCCTGGGTCGTGGGGCCGGGGGCCGGGGACGACGCGGCGGCCGTGGCGGAGGTGCTGGCGGAGGACGTGCCCGTGCTGGTCGACGCGGACGGGCTGCGGCTCGCGGAGCGCGACGCGGTCCTGGGGCGTACGGCGCCGACTCTGATGACCCCGCACGCCGGGGAGGCGGCGGCGCTGCTCGGCGTGCCCCGGGAGGACGTCGAGGAGGGCCGGCTGACGGCGGTGCGCGAACTGGCCGCGCGCTACGGCGCGACCGTGCTGCTGAAGGGATCGACGACCCTGGTGGCCGACGCGGCCGGCGGGGCCGTACGGGTGAACGCGACCGGAACCTCCTGGCTCGCCACGGCCGGGAGCGGTGACGTGCTGTCCGGGCTGGCGGGGTCGCTGCTCGCGGCCGGGCTCCCGGCACTGGACGCCGGGAGCGTGGCCGCGTATCTGCACGGGCTCGCCGGGCGCTACGCCTCGGACGGGGCACCCGCCGGGGCGCACGACGTGGCGGAGGCGATTCCGGAGGCCTGGCGGGACGTGCGCGGCTGAAGCGGGGTCCACCCGTCGGGTGACCCGACCGCGCGGCTCCCGGGATCCGCAGCGGCGGCAGGTTTGTCTGATCGCATGATCCGCAGACGAACCGGGCTCGGCAGACGCGTCAGACACCGGGGCATCGTCGTGCTGCTCGCCGCGGCGACCGCTCTCCCCGTCGCGGGTACGGCGGCGGCCCTCACCCCCGTACCCGCGGCCTCCGGCCCCGAGACCGAGCTGGTGCCCGGTGTGGCGCCGGGGCCGGGGCAGCCCTGGCAGTTCGACACGCCCGACCAGATGCTGCCGCCCAAGGTGTACACGCCCAGCGCAGCGGAGGACGCGGTCGAGCCGCGGGAGGCGGCGAAGGGAACGTACGACCTCATCGAGTACGTCCCGCTGGGCGACGCCGTGTCCAAGGTGTCGTGCAGCAAGCAGACCGGGCTCTACCAGCGGCAGGTCGAGCGATGGCTGAAGCGGAAGGTGGACGGCAGGCAGTCCACGGGGGACTGCAAGGCCATCCAGGCCTTTCAGAAGAAACACGGCATCAAGCCCGCGACCGGCTTCGCCGGACCCGTCACCTGGTCCCGCATGATGCTCCTCTCGGCACGGAAGAATCCCGACGCGGCCAGGAAGTGCCCCGTACGGACCTACCGGGTCGCCTGCGTCGACCTGGGTCGGCAGCTGACCTGGGTGCAGAAGGGCGGCAAAGTGCTCTTCGGCCCCGTGCCGATGCGCAGCGGACGGGCGGGGCACCGGACCCGCGGGGGCTGGCACACGGTCTACTGGAAGCACAAGAACCACTGGTCGACGCTCTACAACCAGCCCATGCCCTATGCCCAGTTCTTCGACGGCGGACAGGCCTTCCACGCCGTCTACGGCAGCATCTACACCACCGTCGGCTCGTGGGGCTGCGTCAACCTCGAACTCCCCGACGCGCGCAGGCTGTGGAGCGTGCTGAAGAAGGGCGACCGGGTGTACGTGTGGGGCCGTCGGCCGGGCACCTAGGGCCTGCGATCCGGGGCCGTCGCGGGCCTCTGAGACACTGGGGGCGCGATGAGTAAGACAGCACCTGCGCCGACCGCGCCCCTGCGCGCCCGCGCCGAGATCGATCTGGCCGCCCTGCGGGCCAACGTCCGCGCCCTGCGCGCCTTCGCGCCGGGCGCGGCCCTGATGGCCGTGGTCAAGTCCGAGGCGTACGGACACGGGGCGGTTCCGTGTGCCCGCGCGGCCGTAGAGGCGGGCGCCACCTGGGTCGGCACGGCCACTCCCGAGGAGGCCCTCGCGCTGCGCGCGGACGCCGGGCTGCCGCCGGACGTGCGCGTCATGTGCTGGCTGTGGACCCCGGGCGGGCCCTGGCGGGAGGCCATCGAGGCGGACGTGGACGTGTCCGTCAGCGCCATGTGGGCCCTGCGGGAGGTCACCGAGGCGGCCCGCGCGGCCGGGTCGCCCGCGCGCGTGCAGCTCAAGGCCGACACCGGGCTCGGACGCAACGGCTGCCAGCCCGGCGACGACTGGACCGAACTGGTAGGCGCGGCGCTCGGCGCCGAGCGCGAGGGGCTCATCCGCGTCACCGGCCTGTGGTCCCACTTCGCCTGCGCCGACGAGCCGGGGCATCCCTCCAGCGACGCCCAGCTCACCCTCTGCCGGGCGAGGCTGGCGTACGCGGTGGCGCGGGGCGACCGTCCCGAGGTGCGGCAC
>NZ_JBHYKH010000246.1:9547-13032 GCF_042741275.1 Streptomyces sp. NPDC058964 | reverse complement strand
GTGGGAGAGTAGGACGCCGCCGAACTCCCTTTAGAGCTCTGGCTCTTGGGCATCAAGCCCAAGAGCCAGAGCTTTTTTGCGTTGAGGTAAGGTCAGGGGGCATCGTTGGCACATTCTTCCCACAGGAGGCCCCCGGGTGGAGGTCCAGGAGACCCGCGTCCAGACGGACCGGGTCCTCACCATCCCGAACATCCTCAGCATGGCGCGTCTCGTCGGCGTACCCGTCTTCCTGTGGTTGATCCTCAGGCCGGAGTTCGGAGGCCCCAAGAGCGACGGTTGGGCGCTGCTCGTGCTCGCTTTGAGCGGCATCAGCGACTACCTGGACGGCAAGCTCGCACGGCGCTGGAATCAAGTCAGCAGTCTCGGCCGGCTTCTCGATCCCGCGGCCGACCGGCTCTACATTCTCTCGACGCTGATCGGTCTCACGTGGCGCGAGATCCTGCCGCTGTGGCTGACGGGCGTGCTGCTGGCGCGAGAGCTGGTTCTGCTGGTGATGGTGGGCATCCTCAGGCGTCATGGCTATCCGCCCCCGCAGGTGAACTTCCTGGGGAAGGCCGCGACCTTCAATCTGATGTACGCCTTCCCGTTGCTCCTGCTCAGTGACGGAAGTGGTTGGATCTCGTCACTCGCTGCTATTTTCGGATGGGCGTTCGCAGGATGGGGTACAACGCTCTACTGGTGGGCAGGAGTGCTCTACGTGGTGCAAGTCCGCCGCCTTGTTCGCGCGGACGCCATGGCCGATTGAGCTCGGCGATTGTCCGGACGTAGTGGCTCGTTGGCCCGCGGCGGAAAAGTGCGGGACAATCTGGACGGGTGAAGTCGGCTAGACCGTCGTCTCTGGAGGAGGACGCTTCCGACATGAAGGCCGTCGTGATGGCTGGTGGCGAAGGCACTCGCCTTCGCCCTATGACCTCGAGCATGCCCAAGCCGCTGCTGCCTGTGGTGAACCGCCCGATCATGGAGCATGTGCTTCGGCTGCTCAAAAGGCATGGGCTCACTGAGACCGTCGTAACCGTGCAGTTCCTGGCCTCGCTCGTCAAGAACTACTTCGGTGACGGCGAGGAGCTCGGAATGGAGCTCACCTATGCGAACGAGGAGAAGCCACTCGGTACCGCCGGAAGCGTCAAGAACGCCGAAGAGGCGTTGAAGGACGATGCCTTCCTTGTTATCTCCGGCGATGCCCTGACCGACTTCGACCTCACCGATCTGATCAATTTCCACAAGGAAAAGGGTGCGCTGGTCACGGTCTGCCTGACGCGTGTGCCCAATCCGCTGGAATTCGGCATCACCATCGTCGACGAAGAGGGCAAGGTCGAGCGTTTCCTCGAGAAGCCGACCTGGGGCCAGGTCTTCTCCGACACCGTGAACACGGGCATCTATGTCATGGAGCCGGAGGTCTTCGGCTACGTCGAGCCGGATGTGCCCGTGGACTGGTCGGGTGACGTCTTCCCGCAGCTCATGAAGGAAGGCAAGCCGGTGTACGGCTATGTCGCCGAGGGCTACTGGGAGGATGTCGGCACTCACGAGTCGTATGTGAAGGCGCAGGCCGACGTCCTGGAGGGCAAGGTCGACGTCGAGATCGACGGATTCGAGATCTCCCCCGGTGTGTGGGTGGCTGAGGGTGCCGAGGTGCATCCGGATGCCGTTCTGCGAGGACCGCTCTACATCGGCGACTACGCCAAGGTCGAGGCCGGTGCCGAGATCCGTGAGCACACCGTGGTCGGATCGAACGTGGTCGTGAAGACCGGTGCGTTCCTGCACAAGGCAGTCGTGCACGACAACGTGTACGTCGGGCAGCACTGCAATCTGCGGGGCTGCGTGGTCGGTAAGAACACCGACATCATGCGCGCGGCCCGGATCGAGGACGGCGCGGTCATCGGCGATGAGTGCCTGATCGGCGAAGAATCGATCGTGCAGGGCAACGTGCGGGTCTATCCGTTCAAGACCATCGAGGCCGGCGCGTTCGTCAACACCTCGGTCATCTGGGAGTCCAGGGGCCAGGCGCATCTGTTCGGCGCCCGCGGGGTCAGCGGAATCCTGAACGTGGAGATCACACCCGAGCTCGCCGTGCGGCTGGCCGGCGCCTACGCCACCACCCTCAAGAAGGGCTCCACCGTCACCACCGCTCGCGACCACTCGCGCGGTGCTCGTGCGCTCAAACGTGCGGTGATCTCGGCGCTCCAGGCGAGTGCCATCGACGTCCGGGACCTGGAGAACGTGCCGCTGCCGGTGGCCCGCCAGCAGACCGCGCGCGGCAGTGCCGGCGGCATCATGATCAGGACCTCGCCGGGTGTGCCGGACTCCGTGGACATCATGTTCTTCGACGGGCAGGGTGCGGACCTCTCGCAGGCGAGCCAGCGGAAGCTGGACCGGATATTCGCGCGTCAGGAGTACCGGCGCGCGTTCCCGGGGGAGATCGGCGACCTCTACTTCCCGGCGAGTGTCTTCGACTCGTACACGGGTTCGCTGCTGCGGAACGTCGATACCACCGGGATCGCCGAGGCGGGTCTCAAGGTGGTCGTGGACGCGTCGAACGGCAGCGCCGGGCTCGTGCTGCCCAGCCTGCTCGGCAAGCTCGGTGTGGACTCGCTGACCGTCAATCCCGGCCTCGACGAGGCCAGGCCGACGGAGACGGCTGACGTCCGGCGGTCGGGACTGGTGCGTCTCGGCGAGATCGTGGCCTCTTCCGGGGCCGCGTTCGGGGTGCGGTTCGACCCCGTGGGCGAGCGGCTGTCCCTGGTGGACGAGAAGGGCCGGATCATCGAGGACGACCGGGCCCTGCTGGTGATGCTCGACCTCGTGGCCGCGGAGCGGCGCAGCGGCCGTGTCGCGCTGCCGGTGACCACGACCAGGATCGCCGAGCAGGTGGCCGCCTACCACGGCACCCAGGTCGAGTGGACGACGACCTCTCCCGACGACCTCACGCGTGTGGGGCGCGAGGAAGGGACGATCTTCGGTGGCGACGGCAAGGGCGGTTTCATCGTCCCCGAGTTCAGCGGTGTCTACGACGGTACGGCGGCCTTCGTACGGCTGATCGGACTCGTGGCGCGGACCCAGCTCACCCTCAGCCAGATCGACGCGCGGATCCCGCGGGCGCACGTGCTCAAGCGTGACCTCGCGACTCCGTGGGCCGTGAAGGGTCTGGTGATGCGCCGGGTCGTGGAGGCGGCCGGAGATCGCTTTGTCGACACGACTGACGGAGTCCGTGTCGTCGAGACCGACGGACGCTGGGTGATGGTATTGCCCGACCCGGCGGAGGCGGTCACCCATCTGTGGGCTGAGGGGCCGGACGACGCCTCGGCCCAGGCTCTTCTCGACGAGTGGGCGGCGGTCGTGGACAGCGCCGGAAGGTAAAACCCGCAGCACGCGCGCGGGGGGGGGGCAAGTTGCCCCCCCGGGGCCGGGGACCCCGCCGCGGGGGGGCGTCGGGGGGGGAGGGTGGGTGGGGTCGGCGGTTGGGGGCGGGGCGCCCGAGCCCCCCCCCA
>NZ_JBHYKH010000246.1:4559-9537 GCF_042741275.1 Streptomyces sp. NPDC058964 | reverse complement strand
GTCCGGCACGTCGGTGGGGCCATTCGGAGGTACTGGTCGCGACGTGCGACGATGTGCGGCATGCCGCAGCTACCCCCCGTTCGGAGCACGCCGCCGTCGCGGCCGCCGCGCCCGGACGCTTCCATGTCGTTGATCACCAACGTCATGGACCACAGCCTCGACGACGGGTACGCCGAGGCCGCCGCCCGGAAGCAGTCCCAGGGGGAAGGCGGCATGCCGAAGACCCTCCGGGCGAAGCTGGGCCTTGCCGTGGGGCTGGTGCTTGCGGCGCTGGTCGTGACCGTCGGCGCGGCGCAGGCACGCGTGGCCGCGCCCGTGGTGGCCAAGGAGCGCCAGGAGCTGATCGACCGCATCGACCGTGAGACCAAGTCCGCGGACAAGCTGGAAGGCTCGGTCGACAAGCTGCGCGACGACGTGAGCGCGCGCCAGCGGGCGGCTCTGAAGGCGAGCGGCGGCAGTGGACAGGTGGATCTCGTCGGCGTCCTGTCGGGCGCCACGGCGGTGCACGGCCCCGGTGTGAAGCTGGTCGTGAACGACGCCAAGGAAGCCTCGACGGGCGGCGACGGCAGCAATCCCCGGGAGACGTCCGGTTTCACCGACACCGGCCGGGTCCGCGACCGCGACATGCAGCGTGTGGTGAACGGGCTGTGGGCCTCCGGTGCCGAGGCGATCTCCATCAACGGGCAGCGCTTGACCGCCCTGTCCGCGATCAGGGCCGCGGGTGACGCGATACTGGTCGACAACAAGCCGCTCGTGCCGCCCTACACGGTGCTCGCGGTGGGGGACGCGAAGAAGTTGAGCACCAGGTTCCAGAACAGCGCCGACGGGCTGTATCTGCACGCCCTGGATGACAACTACGGCATCCGGACCGGCATCTCCACGGAGAGCGACATCCGGCTGCCGGCAGCACCGAGTGTGATCGTACGTACAGCAGAGCCGAGCACTGGGAAGGGCACATCGTGATCGCCGTACTGGGCCTCATCGTGGGAGTCGTGGCCGGGCTGTTGGTCCGACCTGAGGTTCCGGCGGTCGTCGAGCCTTATCTGCCGATCGCCGTCGTCGCTGCGCTCGACGCCGTCTTCGGCGGCCTGCGGGCCATGCTCGACGGCATCTTCGACGACAAGGTCTTCGTCGTGTCGTTCCTGTCGAACGTGGTCGTGGCCGCACTGATCGTTTTCCTGGGCGACAAGTTGGGCGTGGGGGCGCAGCTGTCCACCGGTGTCGTGGTGGTCCTCGGCATCCGCATCTTCTCCAACGCCGCGGCGATCCGGCGTCACGTGTTCCGGGCGTGAGACCGATGAGCAACCAGGACGAGCAGCCGGAGAACAGGCTGCGCAAGGAACTGCCCGACGAGGTGCCCGCGCCGGCTCCCGTCCCCGAGCCGGACACGGACGAGAAGCCCGAGGCCGCGCTCACGGGCCGCCAGCGGCTGCTGAAGGGTCTGTGGCCGCCGCGGATCACCAGGGCGCAACTCATCGTCGCCGTGCTGCTGTTCGGACTCGGCTTCGGTCTGGCCGTACAGGTGGCGTCCTACAGCGACGGCGACAGCGCGCTGCGCGGCGCACGTCAGGAAGATCTTGTTCGCATCCTCGATGAACTCGACGACCGTACTCAGCGTCTTGAGGACGAGAAGCAGGGACTCGAGAAGCAGCGGTCGGAACTGCAGAGCAGCTCGGACCGGGCCGCGGAGGCCCGCAAGCAGACGGCCGAGAAGGAGAGGCAACTCGGCATTCTGGCGGGCACCGTGGCGGCGCAGGGCCCCGGCATCACGATGACGATCGACGACACGAAGGGGGCGGTCAAGGCGGACATGCTGCTCGACGCGATCCAGGAACTGCGCGCGGCCGGTGCGGAGGCGATCCAGGTGAACGGGGTGCGAGTCGTCGCCAGTACCTATCTGACGGACTCCGGCAAGAGCGTGAGCGTCGACGGGAACAAGATCAACGCCCCCTATCGTTTCAAGGTCATCGGTAAGCCGCAGGACCTCGAACCGGCGCTCAACATCCCCGGAGGCGTGGTGCAGACTCTCGAGAAGGAGCAGGCCACCGTGACCGTCGAGCGGTCGACCAAGATCGTCGTGGAAGCCTTGCGAGCGGTGAAGCGGCCTGACTACGCTCGGTCGTCCTCCCAGTGAACCGGCGGTGCATGGGGAACGTCGGGCAGGGGCATGAGGTTGCGGGGGGTCGGCGCACCGAAGAGGTGGCGCGTGGTGGAAACTGTCTGGTGGATACGGACGTTGTGAGGATGTCCGGGTCGACCGGTGTACGCAATCAGGGTTCGTCCTGCCCCACGGGCGGGTCTGTTTCGGTCAAGGGGAATCGCCCGTGAAGTTGTTTGCGAAGTTGTTCGGCAAGAGCGCGCGAGAGGGCAGCGCCAACGCGACCGCTCGTCATCGCGCACAGCCTGACGCAGAGGGTCAGCGCCCGCTGTTCCGCGACCAGGTCTCTGGTCCGGGCGGTGACATTTCCGGTGGTCAGGGCGCGCCGTCTGTTGACCCTGCCCAGTCGAGCGGCATAGGTTTCGGGCAACCGTCAACCTCAAGTACGGGTGGAGGGTTTGCCTCCGACCCGTACGCGTCCAATGCCCCAGGGGGGCAGCCGCGGCAGGAGGATCCGTCCATGTCGGTCCTGGTTTGTACGAGGTGCGGTAACCGGAACGCGGAGAACGCCCGGTTCTGTTCCAACTGTGGTGCCCCGCTGCGCGCAGGCGTTGCGGCGGAGCGTCCGTCCGAGACGACGTCCACGATCTCGATCTCCGGTCTCGAGGCCTACGACGCCGAGGTCACCGGGCAGACGCAGATGCCGGCGCTCTCTCCCGAGGCGCAGGCGGCGGTCGACGCACTGCCGATGGGCTCGGCGCTGCTGGTGGTGCGCCGCGGCCCGAACTCCGGCAGCCGCTTCCTGCTGGACGGCGAGCTGACGACGGCGGGACGCCATCCGCAGAGCGACATCTTCCTGGACGACGTGACGGTCTCGCGTCGCCACGTGGAGTTCAGGCGCTCCCCGGACGGTTCGTTCACGGTGGCCGACGTGGGCAGTCTGAACGGCACCTACGTCAACCGCGAGCGGATCGACCAGGTCGCTCTGTCGAACGGTGACGAGGTGCAGATCGGCAAGTACCGGCTGGTCTTCTACGCGAGCCGGCAGGGCATCTGACCCGTCAGGGAAGGTCCATGCTTCAAACACCGAGCGGCGGTGCCGGGCACGGTGCCGCCGCCACGGACAGTGGGCTGATGAGCATCGGCACGGTGCTGAACGTACTGCGCGACGAGTTCCCCGAAGTCACCATCTCCAAGATCCGCTTCCTGGAGTCGGAGGGTCTCATCGAGCCGCAGCGGACGCCTTCGGGGTACCGCAAGTTCAGCTCCGGGGACGTCGAGCGCCTGGGGCACGTCCTGAGGATGCAGCGGGACCACTATCTGCCGCTCAAGGTGATCCGGGAGCACCTCGACGCCGTGGAGCGCGGAGAGGCCGTACAGCTGCCCGTCATGGGCCGTCCGCGCGACGGCAAGGACGTCCTCGGTTCGACCGACACCCCCACGGTGGCACGGATCGGGCGGGCCCAGCTGCTGGCGGCCGCCGACGTCGACGAGAGCACCCTCGAGGAGTGGGAGTCGTACGGGCTCATCGCTCCACTGGAGGACGGCGCGTACGACGCGGAGGCGGTCACCGTCGCGTCGCTCGTCGCCGAGCTGGGACGGTTCGGGATCGAGCCGCGCCATCTGCGGGTGATGAAGGCCGCCGCAGACCGTGAGGCCGGGCTGGTGGACCAGGTGGTGGCTCCCCTGAAGCGGCACCGCAACCCGCAGACCAGGGCCCACGCCCAGGCTCGCACGAAGGAGCTGGCGGCGCTCACGGTGCGGCTGCACGCGGCCCTGGTCAAGACCGCCCTCGGGGTGCGTCTGCCCTGAGTGGCGGCGGTGCTCGGGAGGCCGGATCGTGCACCCGTTCCCGGCCCGACTACCCAAACGTCCCGAGCACGGCCTAGGGTTGCTGTGTGAACGAGCTCGATGTCGTAGGTGTCCGGGTCGAAATGCCCTCCAACCAACCGATCGTGCTCCTGCGCGAAGTGGGAGGCGACAGGTACCTCCCCATCTGGATCGGGCCGGGGGAGGCGACGGCGATCGCTTTCGCCCAGCAGGGCATGGCCCCCGCGCGACCGCTGACCCACGACCTGTTCAAGGACGTGCTGGAGGCCGTCGGCCAGGAGCTCACGGAAGTGCGCATCACGGACCTGCGTGAGGGCGTCTTCTACGCGGAGCTGGTCTTCGCCAGCGGGGTCGAGGTGAGCGCGCGTCCGTCCGACGCCATAGCGCTGGCTCTGCGCACCGGAACGCCGATCTACGGCAGTGACACGGTGCTCGACGACGCGGGCATCGCGATTCCGGACGAGCAGGAGGACGAAGTGGAGAAGTTCCGCGAGTTCCTCGACCAGATCTCGCCCGAGGACTTCGGCACCAGCAGCCAGTGAGCCGGGCGGCCCCGGAGCGGCGGACGCGGTCCGTGCCGGCTTGTCGACGCCCTGTCACGGTCGGTATGTCGGCAAATGCCCCCGGCCATTGAGAGCGTCCTACGACTCCCCGCCAGAGCATTCGGCTAGCCTTTCCCCGCGGTGGGGCACGGGAAACCACTCCTAGGGTGATTATCACTCGGCGTGCCGAGTGTGGCGATCGTTGACGCACCCTTGGTGACTGCCTACCGTCGAGAAGGCAGTTCAAGGACGGAGGTCGGCGTGAGAAGCAGCGGCGACGGTACGGCTGGGGGTGCCCCCGGACGCGGTTTCGGGGAGAGCGGTCCGTACCCTCCCCCGGGCTCTCAGCTGCGGTCCAGCATGGCGGTCGGCCACGCCCCGCAGCGGCCGACGGCCGTCGCGCCGAACAGCGGAGGGGCGGCGCCCATGGCGTCCGAGGAGATCGGCTACCGCGGTGGGGCGGGCGGGGCGGGCGCCGCGCCCCCCCACCCCCCACACCGCGAAACGG
>NZ_JBHYKH010000246.1:532-4549 GCF_042741275.1 Streptomyces sp. NPDC058964 | reverse complement strand
CCGTGGAGCTCGGCTACCGCGGTCCGACGGCCTGCGCGGCCGCCGGCATCACCTACCGGCAACTCGACTACTGGGCCCGCACCGGCCTGGTCGAGCCGAGCGTGCGGCCCGCCTACGGGTCGGGTACGCAGCGTCTGTACAGCTTCCGGGACGTCGTCGTCCTGAAGATCGTGAAGCGG
Source organism: Streptomyces sp. NPDC058964 (assembly GCF_042741275.1). Lineage (NCBI taxonomy): Bacteria > Bacillati > Actinomycetota > Actinomycetes > Kitasatosporales > Streptomycetaceae > Streptomyces > Streptomyces sp. NPDC058964. The sequence continues at coordinate 4,370 of NZ_JBHYKH010000246.1, read as the reverse complement.
TTCCTGGACACGGGTGTGTCGCTGCAGAACATCCGTACCGCGGTCCAGCACCTCAGGGAACGCGGTTTCCGAGACCTGGAGCGCCTGACGCTGATGAGCGACGGCGCGACGGTGTACGAGTGCACCTCGCCGGACGAGGTCCATGCCCTGCTCCAGGGCGGTCAGGGCATCTTCGGAATCGCCGTCGGCGTGGTGTGGCGGGACGTGGAAAGCGCGCTCTCCCAGCTGCACGGGGAGCGTATCGACACGGGTGAGACCCTCGTCGGTCACAACCCCGCCGACGAGCTCGCGCGGCGGCGCAACCGGGCCGTCTGAGCCCCGGTCCTCCGGAGGCTCTCGGGACCCCCGGGGTTCCTGGCCCGGCTCCTTGTCGGGCAATGTCAGTGGCGTGGTGCAGCATCGGAGATGTGAGAAACGCGCCCACGATCCTGCATCTCGACATGGATGCCTTCTTCGCCTCGGTGGAGCAGGCGTCCAAGCCGAGCCTGCGCGGGAAGGCCGTCGTCGTGGGCGGGCTCGGGCCACGCGGAGTGGTGGCCACCGCGTCGTACGAGGCGCGGGTCTTCGGGGTCCACTCCGCGATGCCCATGGCCCAGGCCCGCCGGCTGGCTCCCAACGCGGCGTATCTCGTGCCGCGCTTCGGTCTCTACCGCGCGATCAGCGAACAGGTGATGGGGCTGCTGCGCCGGCTGTCCCCCCTGGTGGAGCCGCTGAGCCTGGACGAGGCGTTCGTGGACCTGGAGGCCGGGGGATCGGCCTGGGACGAGCAGTCCGCGCGGCTGTCCGGAGTGAAGCTGCGCGCGGACATACGGGCCGTCACGGGGCTCACCGGGTCGGTCGGTCTGGCCGCCTCCAAGATGCTCGCGAAGATCGCCTCCGAGCAGGCCAAGCCGGACGGCCTGGTGGTGATCGAACCGGGGACCGAGCGGGCGCTGCTGGGACCCATGCCGGTGCGGACGCTGCCGGGCGTCGGACCGGCGACGGGCGACCATCTGCGGAGGGCCGGGATCACCACGGTCGACGAGATCGCCGAGGCGGGTGAGGACGAGCTCGTACGGCTGCTGGGCAAGGCCCATGGGCACGGGCTGTACGCCATGGCGCTGGCGCACGACGAGCGGCCCGTGGTGGCCGAGCGGGAGACCAAGTCCGTCTCGGTCGAGGACACGTACGACGTGGACATCCACGACCGGCTGAGGGTGGGCCTGGAGGTGCAGCGGCTCGCCGACCGGTGCGTGGGGCGGCTGCGCGGGGGGGGGCTGTCGGGGCGGACCATCGTGCTGAAGGTGCGGCGGTACGACTTCTCCACCCTGACCCGGTCCGAGACGCTCCGCGGGCCCACGGACGACCCGGCGGTGGTGCGGGAGGCGGCCGCGCGGCTGCTGGAGTCCGTTGACACGACGGGCGGGGTGCGGCTGCTCGGTGTGGGCGTCTCCGGGCTCGCCGACTACACGCAGGAGGACCTGTTCGCGCAGGCGGCCGGCGAGCGGGCCGACGCGTCTCCGGAGGCGGCCGTGGCCGAGCCGGTCCCGGAACAGCCGGCGCCCACCGAGCGCCACTGGCCCTCGGGTCACGACGTACGGCACACCGAGTACGGGCACGGCTGGGTCCAGGGGAGCGGGCTGGGGCGGGTCACCGTGCGCTTCGAGACACCCGACTCGGAACCGGGCCGCATCCGCACGTTCCGCGTCGACGACCCGGCCCTGGAGCCGGCGGATCCGCTGCCGCTGGTGGCGGGACGGGCGGAAACCCATTGCGATCGGGAACAGGACCGAGCCGCCCCTGCCGCGGTCTCACCCGACACGTAGGCCAGGCAGCGCCTCGCTGCCCCGCGGCCACCGCCCGCAGGCAGCGTTCACGGCTTGCCCTCAGGGCTCGTCCCGCCCGGCCAGGTCGCCGAAGTCGTGGTCGGGCAGGGTGGGCGGTGGGGCCACGTCGAGACCGTAGTGGTGGTAGAGCTGGAGCTCCTGTTCCGGGGAGAGGTGGCGGCCCACGCCGAAGTCCGGGGCGTCCTTGATGAGGGCGCGTTCGAAGGGGACGTGGAGGGTGCCCTCGATCAGTTCGCTCGGCTCCAGGGGGACGAAGGCGTCGCGCGAGAACAGGCCGGTGCGTATGGCCGCCCACTCCGGCACGCCGGTCGCGTCGTCGAGGTACACCTCGTCGATCGTGCCGATCTTGGTGCCATTGCGGTCGAACGCCTTGCGGCCGATCAGGTTGCGCGGATCGATGTCGGTCTGCACGGGCCCTCCACTTGGTCGCAACTCATTCGTAAGCACTACAAAAGAGCACAATCAGGGAGGCGGCCACTCGAAGGCTCAGGCGTTGACCTCGCTGGTAGTCTGGCGATGGCTGCTGACCCCGTGCGGGAGAGTCCTCCGGAGTGACACCGGAGGCGCCGAAGGAGCAAATCCTCCCCGGAATCTCTCAGGCTCACGTACCGCACGGACGAGGTCACTCTGGAAAGCAGGGCGGGTGTCGACGGCTTCCGCTCTCACCGACGGTGAAAGCCGGTGCCCATGGTCGGCCCGGTGAAGCTCTCAGGTTGAGATGACAGAGGGGGAGGCCGTCGGGGTACCCGTGTCCGGGGTGCCCCTCGAAGGTCGCGTCAGACCAGGAGGCCTCCGCAATGACCGCCCATCGCATTCCGCTCTCCGAGCTCGAACAGGGCATCCCGTTCGAGCAGCGCCACATCGGGCCCGACCAGGAGGCGCGGGCCAAGATGCTCGCGCAGGTCGGCTACGGCTCGCTCGACGAGCTCACCGCCGCCGCGGTGCCGGATGTGATCAAGAACGCCGACGCCCTCGACCTGCCCGGTGCGCGCACCGAGGCCGAGGTGCTGGCCGAGCTCCGCTCCCTCGCCGACCGCAACCAGGTGCTCGGCTCGATGATCGGGCTCGGGTACTACGGGACGTTCACCCCGCCCGTGATCCTGCGCAACGTGATGGAGAACCCCGCCTGGTACACGGCGTACACGCCCTACCAGCCGGAGATCTCCCAGGGCCGGCTCGAGGCTCTGCTGAACTTCCAGACCATGGTGGCCGACCTCACCGGCCTGCCGACCTCCGGCGCCTCCCTCCTGGACGAGGGCACGGCGGCCGCCGAGGCGATGTCGCTGTCCCGGCGGATGGGCAAGAACAAGAAGGGCCTGTTCCTGGTCGACGCGGACACGCTGCCGCAGACCATCGCCGTGATCGAGACCCGCGCCGAGCCGACCGGCGTCGAGGTCGTGGTCGCCGACCTGAGCGACGGTATTCCGGCCGAGATCGCCGAGCGGGAGATCAACGGCGTGCTGATCCAGTACCCGGGCGCCTCCGGTGCCGTACGGGACATCAAGCCGCTCATCGACCGGGCGCACGAGCTCGGCGCGCTCGTCACCGTCGCCGCCGACCTGCTCGCGCTGACCCTGCTGGTCTCGCCCGGCGAGCTCGGCGCGGACATCGCGGTCGGCACGACCCAGCGCTTCGGCGTGCCGATGGGCTTCGGCGGACCGCACGCGGGCTACATGGCCGTCCACGAGAAGTTCGCGCGCAGCCTGCCCGGGCGCCTCGTCGGCGTCTCCGTCGACGCCGACGGCCACAAGGCCTACCGGCTCGCCCTGCAGACCCGTGAGCAGCACATCCGCCGGGAGAAGGCGACCAGCAACATCTGCACCGCCCAGGTGCTGCTGGCCGTAATGGCGGGCATGTACGCCGTCTACCACGGCCCCGAGGGACTGCGGGCCATCGCGGGACGCACCCACCGGTACGCCACGATCCTCGCCGCGGGCCTCGCGGCGGGGGGGGGTGGGTGAGAGAGCGGCGGCAAAAACAACACCCGCACCGAGACAGACACACGCGCCGGG
>NZ_JBHYKH010000246.1:0-522 GCF_042741275.1 Streptomyces sp. NPDC058964 | reverse complement strand
GCTGGGGGCCTCGGGGGGGGCGTGTTCTTTACCCAACAGGGACCTTTTTCCCCCACTTAGACATCAATGGCCTCCGTCTTTTCCTATGAGTTCGTCGCCGCCGCCCGTGAGAACGGCGTCAACCTCCACCGGGTCGACGCCGACCACGTCTCGTTCGCCTGCGACGAGACCACCGACCGCGCCCAGCTGGCCGCCGTGTGGTCGGCGTTCGGCGTCGACGGTGACGTCGAGGCGCTGGACGCCGCGACCGCCGAGGCCCTGCCGGACGCGCTGCTGCGCACCGACGCCTACCTCACCCACCCGGTCTTCCACGAGCACCGCTCCGAGACCGCGATGCTGCGCTACCTGCGCAAGCTGGCCGACCGCGACTACGCGCTCGACCGCGGCATGATCCCGCTGGGCTCCTGCACCATGAAGCTCAACGCGACCACCGAGATGGAGCCGGTGACCTGGCCGGAGTTCGGCCAGCTGCACCCGTTCGCGCCGATCGACCAGGCCCAGGGCTTCCTGACCCTGATCCGC